>JBCBST010000035.1:0-27543 GCA_039819115.1 Bacteroidota bacterium | reverse complement strand
GACTTTGTAGATGTAAAACGAATACTAGTTTACAGCGGGTATGCGCATGTTTGACTTGATACTGCGGGGATCTACCTCCTGTTCAAAAAAGTTTGCGGTTTTTATGATATGATTTTGTGTGCCAACTGAGAGTTCGAAGAACAAAGGCATACGAACTAACTGGTTGGAATAGCGAATGGTATTGGGCAAAGCCCTGCCATCGTGCAGTTGGTTAAAAAACGGTGACTCGTGCAAAGACTGGTAGT
Source organism: Bacteroidota bacterium (assembly GCA_039819115.1). GTDB lineage: Bacteria > Bacteroidota > Rhodothermia > Balneolales > Balneolaceae > JBCBST01. The sequence goes on along the minus strand of JBCBST010000035.1, from coordinate 27,298 downwards.
GAAATACACTCAAAATGCCTTGCTCTTTCAAAAAATGAAGAAACGCCGTTCGTTGTGCTTCCGAATCGCATACCAGGTAATACATATGGGCATTATTGGTAGCAAATTCCGGAATATAGGGCCGCTTAATCTTTAAGCGGTGGGTTAACTCTTTTAATCCGAACTCATATCTGTCCCAGAGTGAGCGTCGCTTTTCCTGGATCAGATCAATATTCATAAGCTGAGCAAACAAAAAGGCAGCGTTCAGCTCAGAAGGTAAAAAGGAAGACCCAATATCAACCCAGCCATATTTATTCACTTCACCCCGGAAGAATGAGGCACGGTTGGTTCCTTTTTCCCAAATAATCTCAGCACGTTCTGCAAACCGATCGTCATTCACGGTAAGCATGCCTCCTTCTCCGGCACTAATATTCTTCGTTTCATGAAAGGAGAATGCACCTAAGTGTCCAATGGAACCCAGTGGGCTTCGGGTACCATCAATGTGGTAGTAATAACTTTCGATTGCCTGGGCAGCATCTTCTACCACAAAAACGTTATGTGCTTCGGCTATGGCCATCACTTTATCCATATCGCAGGCAATACCGGCGTAATGCACAACAACAATGGCTTTTGTCTGTGATGTAATCAGCTCTTCAATCGCATCCTCGTCTATACCGGGATGATCCTCCCTCGAATCCACAAACCGGATGGTAGCCCCTCTCAACAGAAAGGCATTCGCTGTACTCACAAAGGTAAATGAAGGCATGATGACTTCATCGCCGGGTCCGATATCCAGCAGAATAGCTGCCATTTCGAGCGCATCGGTGCACGATGTGGTTAGCAGGCATTTGTTAAACCCATACCTCTCTTCAAAATACTGCTGGGTTTTCTTTGTGTATTTCCCGTTCCCCGAAATGTGCCCTTCGTCTACGGCGTCCTGGATGTAGTGCAATTCATTTCCGGTAATAAAGGGTTTATTGAATGGAATCATACCGTCTCGAATTTTAGGATGCTCTCTTTTATGATATGGGGCTTTCGTTCGGGATGAGCATACAGGATGACGCCCGCCCTTTTTTGAGCCTCATCAATGACTTCGTGTACCATATCCCCTTCTTTGAGCATGGGAATCACTTTTTTGATATACGGCCGGTAATCGGTGTTAATCAAAATGCGCCTGATGCGTCCATGTTTGGGTAGCACATATTGTGCACCCGCATAGCCTTTAGCCCGAAACTTGTAGTTAATCGGGTTGAATTGATTCAAAGCCACTTCAATAACAGCTTTCACATAATCAAATCCGGTGGAGTTCATCACGGTGTTGGTGCCGATTAACTCGCCTCCAATACGTCCGCTTACCTCAACAATATGAATCTGTTGATCCGGAGTAAGAATAACTTCGGTATGACTGGCACCATTGGTTATGCCTACCACATCCAGCGCTTTTTGAACGTATTCGAATACTTTCTTTTCCAGTTTGCGCCCTATATCGGCCGGTTGGTGATGTTCCACTTCCACGAAATGTGGAGCTCCGGTGGTAATTTTATCCGTTATAGTGAGCGGGCGATGCCGACCCGAATAGGAAATCATTTCTACGGTCAGCTCGCGGCCGGGCACAAAATCTTCTACAATAACTTTACCTGTTTCAGACCATTTCAGAGCCTGGTTAATGGCCCTGTTTACCAATCCCGGGTATTCCACCAGCTGAACTCCTTTTGATCCCGAAGCATCTGCTGGTTTCACCATTACAGGAAAACGGAATGGTTTGGCATCAAAGGAAGGGGTGTCAAATTCCTCAAAATGAGGATTAAACATGCCGGCATTGGACAGTGCTTTTCGAAGTTCAATTTTATTCGTGCACCTCGAATCGGCCAGCAGACCATTTCCTGCCAGCCCCATATGATGGGCTACATAATTAACCGTTGTAGTGGCAGTATCGGATCCGAGGGAGATGATTCCGTCGATTTTTCGCTTTTGGCAAATTTCCAGGATCGTTTCTTTCTCCCATTCATCGATTGGGAAATAGAAATGTGCCATTTCCTGCGTGTCTTTGTCGTCACGTTCTCCAAACAAATAGATTTCCACGTCCAGATGCTGTGCTTTAATGAGCAACTGACGCTGTGTAGCAGCATGTCCAATGATCGCAAGATTCTTCATAACCCTCTTAAGAAGCCTTTGATATCTGATTTGTTGAGGTTGATTTGCCCACCAGTTTCGTACAGTATTCGGCTAAGTCGCCGGCTCGCCGTTCTATGCCAAAGTGTTCTCGGATGCTTTTCTGGTGAGCCTCTGTTTGTTCTGCCGATACAACCGGCAGATCTGAAAGAGAGGTACACTCCTTAAAAGCCTGGAAGCTGAGGGCCGACAACCCGTTTTCATAGATGAACTCCCAGGTGGGGTTCGTCGTCATTTCGTCATAAAGCTCGTACTCTTTACGCAGTATGGTTTGGTTCCCGCAATACATCGAGGTAAGCAGGTTGCCCACGGCCTGCTGCCGCTTATGGGCGGCAATAAACATGGACGATCGATTCATTTCCTGCACATACGCCCTCGGTGATACAAACTCTTTCCTGATCTGGGTTTGATGGTCCAGATTCGTCTCTTTAAGATAGGATCGGATGCGTTCTTCATATTGGGCATGCAGGTTATATGCCATTGGGAGTATCAGCTCATATCGGCTGATGTCACGTTTCCCGGCCAGTATCTGAAGAATTTCAAGATGATCATTTGATACATCTCCCGAGTTTCCAATGATGATCCGGGGCGCCTTTGCCGAAGGATCGACGGAGGGTAGCTCACCATATAACGCCGGATACGGATACCCTAAGGGAACATGTTCTTTCTCACCATACGTCTGTTCAAATACTTCGTAGTCTTTTTCAATAATAGAGTGAACACTATCCACATATTTGACCGTATCCTTAATAGGAGCGCGGTGTTTAATAGGGTTGTATAAATCTCCCCCCCAAATGTACCAGGCAATATGTTTTTGATTCCCAATCTGCCGGATGGCCTTTTTTTGCCAGTCAAAGAAAATACCATGCACAATTACACCATCCACATCGGGTTCCAGGCATTGCTGTATTACCACATCCAGTTGACGGGTACAGTCGAAATAAGTACTGTAATAGTTACCGGCAATTTCAGAATCGTAATCGTCGATGGCGCGATGTTTTTCGATGTATGCCACATGGCGCTGGTTGGTGGTTTTGTTCAGGTGTTCCACCATGTCAGAGATCGACGTTCCATACACGTGATTGAATGCAAGGTGCACAAACTTACCCTGAGGCTCTGATGCGGGTTCTGCTTGTGTCTTAGAGCACTTGAGGTCGGCCGCTCGTTGTGTTTGAGGGAGTGCTGCAGGATTCCCGTCCATGCCACTTAGCAAACGCAGAGTCTGTTCATTCGCGAAATAGGTTGAATCATTCGCTACATGTACCCAGGCTTCGAGAATGCGTAACCGGACCAACGGTTCGATGGCCGTTTGTGGTGACCGGGCTCCCTGACCGGGAATTGGAAAGATGAATGGTAAGTCCAAACCACTCAACGTTCCTCCGGATACCTGCTCAATCAGTGTTTTCAATACCTGAATAGCCAGTGTTTTCTTATTTAAGGCGAGTAGTGCCCGTGATAACGATAATCCAACGGCTGCATGATTTGGGTTCGATTGGTATAGCTCCATTACGGGATGGATTGCCATCAGGTATCGCTGAGCACGAACGGAAGAGGATTCCAACGAGGTTTCCGCCACACAAATCTCGTTTAATGCCCTGAGATAATGCAGTTCGGTCTCCTCCCATTTGGTTTGAGCCCATTCCTGGCGGTAGGGTTCCGTCCAGTCCTGTTCAGACAAGTACGTGAGCCATACGTTTTCTTCGGATGCGTTAACCGATATGGAATCTTCAAATATGAGTCCGTTCTTCCGCATATCTTGCACAACGTTAGCCTGTAAGGCAACCAGATGTGTTTGTCGGGTATCAGGTTCCAGATCGGGTTCTACATCAACCAATACATGCAGTTTGGGCACATATTCGTACATAAAGTATTCGTGAGGCTTAAGCAGCTCGACGATTTGGTTACGCTGCTCCACACTGCCCGAATAATTAAGGATAAGAGATGGCCGGGAACAGGATAAGACGTCCTGTGCTCCCTGTATAACCAGGTGTTCATCACCGGAAACATCCACCTTCAGAAGTTGAATATCGGGTTCATTCTCAAACAGCCACCACTGATCTAATGTCGTGGTTGAGATGACCTCTTTTCCATCACGGTGTATGCGACTCTGCTCCGTGTTTTGTTCTTCTTTGAACGGAAGTCGTCCGGATATATGCTGTACCCCTTTTGTGTATATGGTCAGGTTTTGAAATCCATTTTCGACTTTGCTTCGCTCAAGGTAGGATGAGGCTTTCCTCCCTGGTTCGAAGGCAATAACACTCCCTCCTTCACCTACCAAAGAAGCTGCTTCCAGGGCATAGGCACCAAAGCCGGCACCAATATCAATCATCTGGTCACCTTCCTTTAGTAACTCGGGAAGTAGATTCACTTCCCAATCAAGCCATCGGTGTTGTTCCTTCCACACGTACGTGGTCAAACTGTCGGGATGATCGGGTAACAAAGCCCGCGTTCCGGTTTCAGTTTCAACCAGGAGGGCGTTCTTATCGGATTTAGTCAGGCTAACGCCCTGTTCGGAGGGATCTTTGGGTTGAGCTATTGCTTCGGAAACGGGTTCAAACGAAAGGTTAAATGACTCCAGTGAGCTCACATCAATGGGTTGAGCCCATGTTGAACTATGCTGTTCTTTTCCTTCTATCCATTGTAGCCACATAGCACGGAAGGCATTGGCAAGGTGTCTCCCAAAACGTTCGGCATCCACCAGGGGTGACTGCTGTACGGCCTCGCGCAATGTGGATCGGTAGTTAGCTAACTGTTCCGGGTTGTGTGCCAGTTCTACCACTTTATTCACATACCCTTCCCAATCATTCTGTATCCAGTCTTCAAAACCAGCGGTTTTCAAATGGGTGGCTGCGTGTTTACCCGCAAACGTTTCGCCGGGATAGGTAATAACCGGTACTCCCATCCAAAGTGCTTCGCAGGTGGTAAGGCCACCGGAATATGGTCTGGGGTCCAGAGCAATATCCACCTTATTGTATGCTGCCAATAACACATCATGGGCAGACTCACCCTCAAAAAGAACCCTCTCTTCTTCGATGCCCAGTGCTGTGAACCGTTGAATAACCGATTGTCTGAAGATTTCTGAATTGTATTGTTTACTCTTCAGCATCAACCGGCTGTTCGGAACCTGCCCCATAATGTCCGCCCACTGTTCAAGCAGGGTGTCATTCAGCTTTGTGGGATTGTTAAAACACCCGAATGTGATATAGCCATTCTCTTTAAAAGGCAATTCTCCTGTTTCGGGGGCATAATCGGGGGGTAAGAAGCAAATATAGTCGTCGGGCATACGCACCAGCTTCTCGGTATAAAATTCTTCTTCTCCGTTTGGGGTTTCCTGCCAGTCTGTAATCAGGTAATCTATACTTTCCAGACCGGTGGTATTGAATAACCCCCCTACCCACTTCACGGTAATGGGAACAGGATTATGTGTCACCATCGTGAGCCGGTTATCTGCAGAATGCCCGGACAGTTCCACCAGGATATCGATTTCGTCTTTTCGGATAAGATCTGCAATCACCTGGTCGGAGTATCCTAATACCGATGTCCATTTTGTGCATTTCTCGCTTATCCGGCGGGTGAGGGTATCCACAATACTATTGGTGGTATATCCGAATACCTCGATTTCTTCATCTGGTAACTGTTCAAGCGCAGAGGTTATCATCCACCCAACCGGGTGACGTCTGAATCCTCCGGAAATGAACCCGATTCGGAGCCGCTTGTTCGGCTCTTTGTTGGAGGGAACAGGACGGTCAGTCGCATGCTTTAAAGCAAAAAGCTCGTCCCACTTTAAATGTTCCTCAAAGATATGCGACCTGCTGTGCTTCGGGTTATAATGAAGTCCCATCAGGTAATTGGAGTACGTTTCCTTTAAATCGGGATTAATGCGTAGCGCCTTCAGATAGTTGGCCTCCGACTCCGAAAAACGTCCCACTTCCAGCAGACTTAATGCATAGTTGACCAGTAAGATGGCATGATTGGGTTGATCACTTAGCAGGGTTTCGTACAACCCGATCGCCCGTTCATAATCTCCCTTTCGTTTATACACCTCCGCAAGCTCTACCTTCCCTCCCAAGTGGTCGGGAGCTCGTTCCAGCATAGTTTGAAGCTGTTTCTCAGCTTCGTCATATTCTGTTTTTTGTCCGAATATAATAGCCCGTTCTGCATAGGCCTCCACATAGTCGGGATCTAGCTTCAGAACGATGGAAAACAACTCATCGGCTTTGTTCAGGTCACCCTGATCCTTATAAATAGATGCAATACGATAGGCTACACCAGCGTGTTTTGGATCTAGCTGGTTGGCTTGCTGATAGCAGTTTAAAGCTTCTTCCAACCGGGCCTGGGATCGGTAAATAGCCCCAAGATTTAACCAGCCTTCAAACAGGGAATCGTTCAGTTCCAGTGCCGTTTTCTCATGCCTCTCTGCCTCGTTCAACTCTCCCTGTTGAAATAAGGCAACCGAAAGCAGATGATGCGTTTCGGCTGAGTGTCCATCTTTTTTAAGTGCTTTTTTGAAGCTGATCGATGCCTTCTGGTATTCTTTTTTCTGGAGCAGCGCAATGCCCATAAAATGATGCACCATCCAGTTTGCCCGGTTTCCTTTTAATAACGGGTTCAGCGTTTTGATCGCTTTCTCCGGGTTGGGTTTGGGTGCGTTTAACAGGGCTTGTGCTCGTGCTAGTTCTATATTCACAATAAGGCCATACGTTTTGTTCTGCATCCACAAGTTCAAAAAAGATGCCACGCCCTTGGCCTGAATCTGTAATACTTAAGTAAGACCCCAATTTTCGGTGAAAACCGCCTTCAGATTGACTACAGCCCTGATGAAAGCATCCTCAAGCAGGCTCAGACGGTATATGAAGAGGTTTTTATAAAGGTGAACTTTTTTCCGCTTTGTGGAAAATCCTGCAGCTTTTCTTATCGGTCTCCCTTGCTGAACGGCTTGTTATCACCGTCGTATGAACTGGCACAAAAGTTGACTTCACTGGTGGGAATTGATAGGACGCGAAGCGACGAATATTAGAGTTCTTTAATGAAAAGGCCTGCTTATTAACTAAATCGTCGTTCCGCCGATAATTGCACCAACAAACCTTGAGTAATATGGTAATGCAAAACCCAGCACTGGCCTACCAGAAACAAGCAGTAATGAATGCCTCGCCTTTAAAACTTGTCGTAAAGATGTACGATCTTGCTATACAAGCTACTTATCGGCAGGATGATCGAAAACTTAGAGAAATTCTTTCTGGTTTGATTCAGGCCCTGAATTTCGATTACGAGATTTCAGGTCAGCTGTTTGAAATTTATCGCTATTGCCAGGATCTGTCCCGCAAGTCGCGTTTTGAAGAGGTTCGTGAAATCCTTGAACCCATTCGTGATACCTGGGAAGAAGTAGCTGCGGCAAACCCAAAAATGAGTATCGCCTGATCAGGTAATCTAAATGTCTGTTTCCAGTATCATAGCACAAACCAGTTCGTTCGAGCCCTTCGTGGCCCAGCTCGTAGAGTTGGAAGGTCAGAAGCTGCTTCAGCTGGAGTCTGAGCAAAGCCAGGAACGTTCCAGGAAATCATCCCTGGGTATTGTAACGTCTGCGGTTTCTCAGTTCGAAAGCACCATTGAAGAGCTACAGAGCCCGCTGAACGATTCGTTTGAACCCTTTTCCTTTTCATCTTCCGATACCTCAACGGTTGAAGTTAACTCGGTAGATGGTTTTGAGCGCGAAACCGACTTCAACATTACTGTGAATCGTTTAGCCACTAACGACATTGCACTATCTCAGGTGATGAGTGGAACGGGTACCGATTTAGCCGCCGCCGGATCGGGTTCGGTCACATTAACGATCGGAGACAAGACGGAGACCATAACGCTGGATACCACAAAAGATGATGGAAGTGGTGGCACGGTTGACATGACCAATGAAGAAATTCTGACGGCGTTCTCTGAACAGATTTCCAGTTTATTCAATGATGAGGCCAGAGCCAGTGTATTCCAGGTAGACAGCACCAACGTCCAGTTTTCTGTACAAAGTCTGGCCACCGGTTTTGATGAGCGCATCCAGTTTTCAGATGCTACAGGCGTACTTGCTTCCATTACCGGCGGAGTAACGAAATTAACGCCCGAAAGCGATTTGAACGCACAGTTCACCATTGATGGAGTGAATTTTGAGCGCAGTTCAAATACCATAAATGATGCCATTACTGGTCTGGACTTCACGTTAAAGGAGGCCACAGGCGAACAGGAAGAGTTATCGGTAACCCGTGATATAAGCCGGGCACGGTCGAATGTGCAAAGCTTTATTGACTCTTTTAATGATTTAAACACCACATTAAGAAATCAGACCTTTATCAATTCTGATACCGGGCAGCGTGGAGCCTTGCAAGAATACCGGTCTATCCGAAACCTCACCTTGAATGTGCGCCAGCTGGGAACGTTGAATGTGAGCGGTATTTCAGATGGGCAGATTGCAAACCTCTCTGATATTGGCATTACGTTTGAAAATAGTGGACGTATGGTGCTGGATGATGCAGATAAACTGGAGGCCGTCCTTCAGGATCGGCCGGAGGAGGTCACCAACCTGTTCAGAGATGATAGTTCTCCTATCTCATTGATGAGGGCCCAGGCTGAATCATTCACAGAAGCAGGCGGAATCCTGGATTCAATCGATGAAGGATTGGATGATCGTATTGACCGGTTAACAACCCGCATACGGCGCGAACAAACCTTTCTTGAAGAGTTTGAAGCCGAACAACGACGAATTTTTAATCAGCTGGACCTGATCATTGAACAGGGACAGTCTCAGTTTGACCAGGTTGCCAGCTTTGCAAATACAACCGTTCAAGCTCCGCAATTTGCTTAATTATGGCTACAGCAATTGAACTTTTTACCCAACTCAACGATATCAGTTCTTCTATACTGGACGAGTTTAAAAAAGAAGAGCCTTCGCTGGAATTTATTCAGGACCAACTGAACCAGCGGGATACTTTCGTTAACGGGTTAAAGAATATGGAACAGGAATTCGCCACCAATGGGGTTTCAGCCTCCGATAAGGAAGCAATCCAGGCCTCATTTAAAACGTTTTCTGACCTGAATAACGAAATACAACAAAAAGCAGACGCCTTGTTTAAGATCCAAAAAGAGAAGCTGGGCGGATTCACCAACCAACGAAAAGCAGCAGAACAATACGCTATTTCGAATAGACGAAACATTTTGTAACCTAACGTTCCGAATCATCGGAGGATCAAATTATGGAAATCAATAAGTTATCAAGCCAGGTAAGTAACCAGATCGACAGCGCCAAAGCAGCTGAGGGTGGAAATGCAGCATCAAAAGCAGACGCCGTTCGTACCTCCGATACCAATAGCGCAGACAAGGTTTCGCTTAGTGGAGCAGCCGGAAACGCCAAGACTGATGAGCAGTTTGCCAAGATTGAACTCGATAAACTGAATCAATCTTCGTTTGACAAGCTGAGAAGCTATAAAGCTAAAATGCAGGAATTTGAAGCGGCCAAAAAGGTGTCAAGCGAAGCAGCTGCACAAACCGAAATCGGTAAAATGCTGAACGACCCTAAGGTTTGGGAAAAAATAGCGGAAGGTATTCAGGGTAAATAACTCCTTTTTAATACAGCCTTGCATTTGGCATTCGCATAATTCGTACTTTTATTGCATAATCCCTCCACGTCCGGAGGGATTTTTTTTACTAAGAAATCAGATGCGCTTATGAAGGGAACCATCATTGTTGTTGACGACGACGAATTACTGCTGGAATTTATTGAAGAAATTCTATCGTCGGCCGGGTATAAGGTTTCCGCCTTTGGAAACCCAGAGACAGCAATGGCCCAACTGGCTCAGGATCCCGTAGACCTGGTAATCTCAGACGTGAAGATGAATGAGATGACGGGGGATGAAGTTCTGAACCATGTGAAGAAACATCACACCGAAACAGGAGTGATCCTGATCACTGGGTTCGGGAATATTAATCATGCCGTACGGGCTCTGCATAAAGGTGCGTTCGATTATATCACCAAGCCCTTCAAAGCAAAAGAAATTCTATCGCGGGTAGCCCGCTTTTTTGATGCGGATGTGGAAGCCCCCATTGGAAAACCTAAATCCACATCCGGTTCAGCCTCATCATCTTCCAGCGCAAAAGAAAAGATAAGCCCGGTTGAAGCCACCGACACCCCGGAAAATGCCTTTATCGGAGAAGATCCCCAAATAAAAAAGCTCCTCCGAGTGGTTCCCCAGATTGCACGCAATATGGCTCCCGTGCTTATACAAGGCGAAAGCGGGACAGGTAAAGAAGTGTTCGCCCATCAGATTCATGTAAACAGCAATCGTGCGAAAGGACCATACATCAAAATTAACTGTGCGAATCTACCTTCAGAGTTAGTGGAAAGCACATTATTCGGGCACGTTAAAGGGGCGTTTACTGGTGCCATATCCGATCGTGAAGGTGCTTTTGATGCGGCACAAGGTGGTACACTACTCCTGGATGAAATCACCGAAATTGAGCTTACCGTACAGGCCAAACTGCTCCGGGTGCTCCAGGAACAGGAGTTCTACCGGGTGGGAAGTCAAAAACCCATTAAAGCCGATGTTCGCATTTTAGCCACATCGAACCGGAACATCGCTTCGGCTATCGCTGATAAACTATTCCGGGAAGATTTATACTATCGCCTGAACGTATTTCCAATAGAAATACCTCCTCTCAGAAACCGGAAAGGAGATATCCCTATTCTTGCCAACCATTTTGTAAACCAGTATGCCGGTCGGTACCATGTGGAAGCAAAACCGATCTCCAAAGAACTGATGGACTATTTGTTGCAAAAAGACTGGCGTGGTAACGTGCGGGAGCTGAATAACCAGATCCATCGCGGGATTATCCTGGCTCAGGAAAGCGATGAATTACTCGTTGAACATATCAATAACGCACTATTCTCCAGCGTTGATCAGAATCTGGATAATGAAGAGGTAAGCATTGAAGATATGCCGCTCATGTCCATAGAAGAGATGGAACTGAAGATGATCCATAAAGCCCTGGAACACACAAACGGCAATCAGAAAAAAGCGGCCGAACTGTTGGGGATCTCAGACCGGACCATTCGCAATAAGCTGAAGGAGGAATAACCCTCCTTCCCCATCAGGCTACTTCTTTTGTTGCCAGTCGTCGTGCCTGTTCCACACGGTTCGTTTTGATGGCAGCTACAATCAAACGACGCTTGTACTCATCTACCTGCCGGTGCTCTTCGTACAGTTGGCTATATACCTCGTACACCATATCGAACCACCCCTGCTTAAGAAACATATCCATGTAGTCATTCAGGCAGATGTTGTCTTCTTCGGTGAGGTTATTGGGAAATGCATCGTCGAACATGGTGTTAAAAAAGAACCGGGCCTTTTTCTCGTCGCCTAATTCAATCGACATCACCAATAACTGGTTCAGAAACGAGCGATTGACCTCGCCATTTTTAAGATTAAAAAGCTCATTCAGATACTCGGTCGCAAGATCCTGCTGGCCATTACGCAAACACAAATCTGCCAGATTAGTGAGGGTTTCTTCTTCACTCAACGCAATATCATAGGTAGCCTGCGAGTGCAACTCCATGCGTTCCATGTACCGGCTAAGTGCTTCATACGCTTTTTGCCACTGTTTCTGAAGTTGATAAATACGGTACTGGATCAGGTATGGCAGGTACTGAAAAGGCTCTGCTTCCAGCGATTGCTCGGTTAGAATAATAGCCTTATCCCACCGGTGCTGTTCTGCCAAACAAGTAGCCAAGCCGTTAACAGCCGCCAAACGATCAAAGGGAAGCAAATAATCCATTTTCAGCAACTGCCTATACTGAGCTGCTGCGTGTACATATTTGTTTTCCTTGAAATACCGGTATCCTTCTACCAGATATAAAGCCGGGGCAAAGTCTGAAATACCCAGTTCATCTTCAGGATCGATACTCATCATCGGGCTGTCTTCCCGTTCAATTATAACCGGCAGATTACTCAGGGTTATGTTGTGCGCGAGAATGTACTGCGTACAGTCAGGTAGATTTTTACCGGTAAACACTCCCCCTTTTTTGGGTTTATGAACCAGTCTCATCTGGTAGTGCTGCATCCTGTTCTCTTCTTCGGTATGCAGAATAAGCGCCGGCGACCAGTGTTGGGGGTTAATATCATCCTGGGTTGGAAAATCAGTGAATCGCAGTTCTTCTTCGGCATCCACAAACAGCACCCATTTCCGTTTAGCTGAAGCCAGGCAGGCATTCCATTGCTCCGATTTCGACCATTCCTCTTTTTTGGGTTTCCAGGTTAAACTACTTGGCATGGAGAGCGGAGCATGCCCTGCACCCAGTAAGGTTACTGAATTGAAAATACTCATCCAGTGGTTCATTTTTTTCCAGTCCAGCACCAACGGGCGACTTACATCCACGACTAAATCTACCCAGGCGGCAAACTTGGTTTCTTGCGTTGATTCGTATGATTCTTGCTCTTTCATATCAGCTTCGGTTTGTGGGGTGAAAAAAGGAGTTAGTTGAAGGTTGAGTAATCGATTCATTTATAAATAGTCGAGTAACGTATTGTTAAACATAGTGCTATGGACAGCCATAGCGGAGTCGTATGCTACTTGTTTGCGCTGTAAATCAGAGAATGCCTGGGCATAATCGGTATCTACTAATTCGCTGACATTAGCCTGCTGGGTGATATTGAGGCTCTCATATTGCTCGTTTAAAAAATCCAGCCGGTTTATGTTATTACCCAGTTGCGAGGTTAAGTCGGTCACATGCTCAATCATATCATCCACTCGCCCAAGCTGTGCATTGATGGCGCTCTGATCGTTGTTACGCATGGCTTCTTCGATATCACCTATGATCTCAAACAGATCGCCACCAGGGGTTGCGGTCAAATCCTGCCCGGAGAGACTGATTTCCACGGTAATACCATCGCCGGCCTGAATACGTGGAGCGTTGGCATTACTGTTGTTGATGACCGAATCGGTTACTTCGTCATACTGGAAGGGAATTTGGCCGCTATTCGTACCTGCAAAGAGATAGCGGTCTCCATAACTCAGGTTAAAGGAATTAATCAGGCTATCCCGAATCCCTTCCAATTGGTTGGCTATACTTTCGCGATTCGATTCGCCCAGGGAATCGGAAGAACCCCGAACGGAAACTTCCTTTACTTCTATCAACCGGTCGATCACATTATCCAGGGTTTCCTGAACCAGGCGACCCTGGCGAAGTCCATTATCAATATTACTTTGAAACTGCTCTTCTTTGCGGATGTTTTCCTCGATTACCCTGCTACGCTGAAAGCTGACGGGATCCTGCGAGGCTACCCTCACCGTTTTACCCGTAGACAAGTTAGACTGAAGTTCTGCCTGTTCGCCTCTGTTTTTGTTGATGTCCCGGATAAAATTTCCGAATAAAATGTTCTGAGTCACACGCATAGCTTAGCTTACCTCAATATTCCAATTAGGGTGTCGTACATTTCCTGTGCCGTGGTTAAGACCTGTGCGGCTGCCTGGTAGGAGTTCTGAAAACGAATCATGAGACTAAGCTCTTCGTCTACGTTTACACCGGCCTCATTTTCCTGCTGGGCATTCAAAAGCTGAATCTCGGCATCGCGGGCTTCCATCTGTGCATTCAGGGCGTTGACTTCCGTTCCGGGAGCACTGATTAATTCAATGGCGTAGTCTACAAACCGGCTTCCGTTTACGAGCGGTTGGTTTCTGAGATCCGCAATCTGCGCGGCCAGCTCACCGTTTCCTGCTTCTCCGGCTACGTCGGATGCAGCGATATGTAATGGATTATCCAGGATGTTCTGACTGACTGAGATGGTAGAAGCTGTAGTAAATGAAGGATCAAAAAACGCACGATTTACGGTGTCTTCGATCCCAAAACCGGAGCTATGTACTCCGTTTAGCGATTGTACAACTGAGGCTGCTAAGTCATCCAGCTGTTGTTTAAGCGCCAGTATATCCTGTTGGTATAAATCGATTTCAGCGCCCAGTTTCCCTCCGCTCGTTTCTATTTCCAACCCACTTTCCAGGCGTAAGCGAAACGTTTTATTGCCATCGTCCACTTCGGTAGTAAGGGGCTGAATGGTGTCTTCATCAAGCAGGACGATACCTCCTACCCGGATCTCAACCCCGCCTTTTCCGTTGTTTTGTGTATCAAATCCAATCCAGTCTGACAGTTCCTGCAGTTTGCGCACTCTCAAATCCAACGCAGTATTGTCGGCTTCTCCGGCGGTTTCGGCTTGAGTGATGGATTCATTGAGCGACTGAATATCTTTTAAAATCTGGTTTACGGTATCCACACTCTGGTAGGCGCCTTCGCGGGTTAGCTCGCTTTGACGATCCAGGCTTTGGCTCAGACTCCTGAACTTACTCGTTAGCTGTTCGGCATAACTCACCAGGCTGTTCCGGACGCTGATATCCTGGGGATTACTGGACAACTCAGAAAACGAATCAAGCACGTTGCTGATATTCATGTCCAGATCGTTGCCTGTATCGGTGGTCATCACCGCTTCGAGCTGTTGAAAAACCATATTCTTGTTGTCCATGTACGAGTAATCCTGTCTCTTTTCGTTCAGCATTACATCGTTCATCTCATTACGCATGCGCGTTAAATCGGTGATATTCACCCCTAAACCGGTGTGATATCCACCCATACTCATCCCAACCGGAGCCCGATCAATACGCTGACGCGTATAGCCCGGCGTATCCGCATTTATGATATTGTTTGACGTTGCCGTTAAGGCTCGCTCTGCGGTTCGGAGTCCGCTGTTCGCTATTTCAAAAAGCCCTCGCATACTCAGATATGTTGATTAACCGCTACTCCGGCAAAATGAGTGGTTTTACTGCCTTCAACCCCGTAATGGGTGTTCTTTTGATGATGTTCGTTATACAAAGAGTGCATCATCTTGGCATTTTGAGCCATTGCAAATTCCAGCAGCTCTATAATCTGATCGTGTTTGGTCTGCAGCGTTCGCGTATTCTCTGTCAGCAGGTTATGCCACTGATCGATTTCAGACTGGAATTCCGGATATCGCTCTTTTAGAAGCTGAAGCCGAACCGATTCCTGTTCCTCCTCTCCGTTCATCTCAAGTAAGCGCGAAAGCTCAGCAATAAACTGGGATTCATAGTTTTTGAACTCCTTCGACACACTCTGGTGCATATCCGACAGGCGTTCGATGTGAGATTCGTTTGCCGTAATAACCGCTCTTATCTGTTGATCCATCACCTGGATCAGTTGTTTGGAGGTACGGTCGAGTAAGGCAACATGCCCCCGTATGGATTCTAAGAGTTCTTTGTTTTGGGATGTACTCATTCGTTCTCTTGTATGTTAATTGTGGAAGGTTCTTCTGGAGGTTGGTTCCAGTATTTAGTCACTAAATCGGCCATACCCAGTTTGCGCTGAGAAGCCAGTTCACTTGCCAGAGCCTCGGTTACATGCTGACGATATATGTTTGACGAGGCACCCATCATACCACCACCCTCCGACATTTTGAACGAGCTTTTCGTCATCTCGTTTACGAGGTGCCGGGCAAAGATCTCTTCGAAGTCGTTTGCGGCCTTCTCTTTCTTAATGTCCATCTGAGTTTGTTCGCTTACCTGCTGGCGTGCGATGTCTATAAATGCATCTACTTTCATGGCCTGTTGCTGCTACATTACGATTAGGGTTCCGCGAAGCACGCCCGATTTATCCAGTGCCTGGAAAATGGAGATGATATCGCGGGGACTTAATCCCAGAGTGTTTAAAGAGGCAGCTAACTGCTGCACCGTAGTTTTTGGTTCGAGCACAATCGTTTGGGCCTGTTGCTGCTCAATACCTGCCTCGGGTACATCCAGTACCTGGGTTTGTCCCCCACTGAATGCCGGCGGCTGACTCACAAATGGAGTCACCTGGGTGGTTATCTGCACATTACCATGCGAAATCATGGCTTCTTCAATAATCACTTCTCCGCCTGCCACAATGGTTCCGGTTCGTTCGTTAATGACCACACGGGCAGGGGTCTGAACCTCAATTTCCTGTTCCAGGATTATACTTGTAAAAATATTCCGCTCCCCGATGTCCCGGAAAGCTTCCGGCCACTGAACCTGTATCAGACCGGGGTGACGCATGTCGGCCAGTTCTTCGTCGAAAGTTTCGTTGATCTTTTCAACGATGTTTCTTGCGTTTCCAAAATTCGGATCGCGCAGAACCAACCCTAAAGGTTCGTCTGTATTTAAATCGTATTCTTCATTTCGTTCCACAATTCCACCACGCGGTACCGTTGCCGTTAAGGTCTGGTTCTGAGAAGCTCTGGCGCCGGGTATCTCTGCCGTCACACCACCAACGACCAGTGGCCCCTGGGCGCGGGCATATACCAGCTCATTATCCGGATCTATAAGTGGGGTCTGAAGCAGAACCCCTCCCTGCAGGCTTCTTGCATCACCTAGAGACGAAACCGTAACGTCGATTTCACTACCCGGACTGTGGTAAGGCGAAACGGTTGCCGTTACCATCACCGCCGCAACGTTAAGCGTTCGTAGTTGCTCCACATCAACCACGATACCAAAATTGGCCAGCATGTTGGCGATAGACTGCACGGTGAATACCGCACCACGGTTACTCATCGACCGATCGCCTGTACGGTCCAGACCGGTCACCAATCCATAACCAATCAATTCTTTGCGTTTCAGCTTATCAATGCCTACCAAATCGCTGATCCGGGTTTGGGTCATTGCGGTCTGCGCGGTTAAAACCAGTACCAGAATAAAAAGTATAGAGCGAATAGAGTGACTCATAATGCGGTTAACCATCGGTTTGGTTCATGATGATTGCGGCACCTAAGCCTAAGGAAAGCGCTCCAAACGCGATTTTTCTAAGGCGACCACGGTCTTTCTTGTTTCCTTTAAGCCCTCCCTTCTTATGATAACTGATGTTGGCATTCGCTATGCGATAGGAAAGGACCTCATTCATACCGTTTACATCGATAGGCCGCACGATTCCGGACAGGCTCATTTCATGGACTTCTCCATTTACCTCGGTTTGACGCGAACCTTCAACGATCAACGAACCTGAAGGGGTTACTTCCTTGATTTGCACACTGATAAAGCCCTGGAGTAGCTGGCGCTGAACCGAGTTATTCCGCTGGTTAGATCCAAAGTTTACGGTTGCTCCCGAACCAAAAACGGGTTCAAATGGAAGAAAGTTACCGCTTACCGATCCGGTAGCCGATCCGTCGGTTGTGGAAGCTGCATCTTTATCAGCGGTGGAACTACCCGATGTACTCTCCTGCAATATGACGGTAATCACATCGCCCACTCTGTTTGCTTTTATATCGCGATAGAGCGAGGTCTGGGCATGTATTCCAGTACTACAAACAAGCCCTATGATCAGTTTAAGAATCAGTTGTTTTTTCTCCATTGTACCACTCCGGGCCGAATGACTTCGGCCATGTATTTCTTTCGTGTTTCTTTGCAATAGGTCGCTATAATCTCTCCCTGAACTCCGTTTTGACGAGCTTCGCACGTCAATGCAATACGGAGGCCGTTATCTTCGAAAAGGAACTGTACATCCTCCGTTTCTCTCACCCATAGCATAGGGGTAAGCTGGTGCTTCAGAATGTATGCGCCGGCATTCAGATTTTTTCTGAGGGTGTGGCCGTCTATGTCTTCCACACGACTCACCGCGTTATCTTTGTCCAGGTTTACCGATACCCAACTCATGGTAATATCATCCTGTGAAATCTCTTCTCCTCTGAGCATGCGATGTTTAAGAACAGGAAGAAAACGGGAGGCTTCTACCTTTACTCTCACCTGTTCTGTCACTTCCAGGCCGTGCTCTACCACTACTACATTCAGATTGGTATAGCGTTGTACATTACCCTGAATAGATACCGAACGAATAGAGGCCGGATTCAACGCGGAGAGTCGGGAAGGCATCCACCGTATAGATGCTGAAAATCGATACCCTTCGGTATCATAGCGTTCCTCAATGAGAGCCTGCGTCTGCTCCAGAATGGATTCTTCCACCGAAGTACGCACGGGTGAGGTATGCTCCGGGAGCAAAAATCCTAAGAATAACATGCTGGCAAGCAGATACATGAGGTTACGTTATCGTTTGATTGAATTTGTAGTAGACATCATATCCTCAGCGGTTTGCACCATCTTGGAATTGGTTTCATACGCGCGCTGGGCTTCAATTAAGCGCACCATTTCCGTTACGATGTCCACATTGGACTGCTCCAGGTATCCCTGACGAATCACTCCAAATCCTTCCTCACCAGGGGCACCAAAAAAGGGCAGCCCGGACGATTCAGTTTCGGCAAACAGGTTATCACCCATCGCTTCCAGGCCACCGGGATTGGCAAACTTGGCCAGTTCAATCTGGCCCAGCTCCACGGTAGAATTATCTCCGGCAATAATGGCGGATACCGTTCCGTCCTGGGTAATTTCTATGGCTATGGCATCAGCCGGGATTTCAATCTGATCAGCCAGTGGCAGCCCCGAGTTATTAACCAGCAACCCGGTTGAGTCGAGACTGAAATTACCGTCACGGGTGTAGGCAATATTTCCGTCGGGAAGTTCAACCTGGAAAAAACCGGCACCGCTCAGTGCCATATCTAGTGGATTCCCGGTCTCGGAAACCGAGCCCTGCATAAAGTTGCGAATCGAAGCTACAGCACGCGAGCCATGACCAATTTGAAGAGCCGGCCCTTCATTGAAACTTCCATTCGAGGAACCTCCCAGTTTTGATGCCGAAAGGTTTTCGTAAAACAAATCCTGAAAAGCGAGGGTGCTTCGCTTGAAGCCGGTTGTACTCACGTTTGCCAGGTTATTGGCAACGTTATCTACCCGGCGTTGTTGGGCGCTCATTCCCAGTGCTGCAGTGCTTAATGCTCTAAACATAGATCGTGCGTTTAGGTTTCATAATTGCTTAAAGCCTCCCAAGGCGTGTGGTTACCTGTGAGAGGATTTCGTCTGTGGTTCGTAAAGCTTTTTGCTGGGTCTCGAAGAGTTGCATATTGCGCATCATGTCGACCATTTCATTGAGGGGCTCTACATTTCCCTTTTCATAATATCCTTGCATAATGGAGCCACGCCCTTCCTGTGTAAGCTGGCCTTCGTCGCGGTAGCTGAAATAAGAATTTCCTTTACGTTCAAGACCCGATGCATCCTCTACCGTAACCATGCGCACCTGGTCGACTAACCGGTCATTTAATCGTACCGTACCGTCCTGATCGATTGTTAATCTGGGAGCTACTCCTCCCTCCCGCGCAGATAAAAAGTAATCGGTAAGCTGTATAGAACCGCCATCACCCATTACTTTAGCCCCCGCCTGATTAACCAGGAATCCATCCGAGTCGAGATGAAACCGTCCGTCGCGGGTCAGAAACGATCCGCTTTCGTCTTCCACCATGAAAAAACCATCCCCGTTAATCCCCAAGTCAAACTCATTTCCGGTAGGCTCCAGTATGCCTTGGGTCAGGTTCACCCGGGTCATAGGTGTGGTTTGGGTCACATTTTCACCGTTAATCTGCTCAGTGAGCATGTTATAAAACAGGGTATTCCCCTTAAAACCAGGCGTATTTATGTTAGCCAGATTGTCGGCAGTAGCATCCTGTGCCTTCGACAACATTTGCATGGCTCTCATATGCATTGCAATTCGATCAATCATGGTTGTTATATGGGTATTCTGCTTTCATCTTGGTACACGCTTATGCGCTGTTTCACGTCACCGGATGTTCAAAATGTATGCCATCAACCCAAACAGACCATTCCCCAACCTCATATTGAATAGTTAAAAACGACGATAATCGGGCTCTTCTATCTCCAATCAGCCCGTCTGTATCCCTTTCTTCACCCCTTACGTCCCTATCCTTCCCTTCTTAACCCCCTCGAAGAATTTTCCTTCGTACGGAAATCTTATCCATTCATCTGCATACCCCGCACCGGAACTTTTTTCCCGTCGGGCGGAGGTTTTATCCTGCCTTAAAAAGAAAATAGCCCCTATCAGACCAACACAACCGGGTCTGAAACCGGTACTGTTTTTGACTTAATGGATACATGGCAGATAACTCATCCGATCAGGAAAAAACCGAAGAACCGACGGCCAAGCGTCTTGAGGACGCCCGGAAAGATGGCAACATCCCCATAAGTAAGGAGGTGTCGTCGGTATTATTAATGACTACGGCTGTCGGGCTTTTCGTTGGGCTTGGAGATATACTGGGTGAACAGTTTACTGTGCTATTCGAGAACTTTTTTATCCAGGCCGGAAAGGGCTTTACCGACAAAGATGAGGCGATGGACCTCCTTAAGGATGCACTCGTGTCGGGGATGGGTATTATGATTCCTATTATAAGCGGGCTCATTGTAATTACACTGCTGGTAAACCTGGCCCAGACCCAGGGCGCATTCAGCACCAAAGCCATGGGATTTAAGGGCAGCAAGCTAAATCCTATTTCAGGTCTTAAGAATATTCTCTCTGTAAAAGGCCTTGTAGAACTATTAAAGGGACTTGTTAAGCTGAGTATCATTGTTTCGGTGGGCTATTTCACGGTAAATGGAGAAATCGACAATATGGCCTCCTTTGTCATGTCTCCCCTGACATTCAGCCTGGGTGAAACGGGTAAATACATCCTGACCTTTGTAGTCCGCATCCTGGTGGCATTACTCATTCTTTCCATAGCCGATGCCGTATACCAACGGTTCAATCATCGAAAGCAGCTACGCATGACCAAGCAAGAGATAAAAGATGAGTTCAAGCAAATGGAAGGAGATCCCCAGGTAAAAGGTCAGCGAAAGAAATTCGGGATGAAGCTGATGCGCAGAAAACGTCTCGATCATGCGGTGCTCAGCTCCGATGTAGTGGTTACCAACCCTACCCATTACGCCGTGGCTCTCCGTTACGATCCCGAAACCAGCGGTGCCCCCATCGTGATGGCCAAGGGTCAACGGCTGAAAGCACTCCGTATTAAAGAACTAGCCAAAGAGTATGGCATACCAATTGTTGAGAACATACCAGTAGCCCGGGCGCTATTTGCCACTGCCGAGGAAGATGAATTCATTCCGGCCGACATGTACCGCGCGGTTGCCGAGATTCTGGCGTACGTGTACAAGATCAAAAACAAAAAGATTGCATAACCTATGGGCTTTGCAGGTTTAGATACCAAACAACTAAAGGGAACATTTTTCCAGACCGATGTACTAATTTCCTCGGCCATTGTGATGGTGTTGATGATTATGATCATCCCATTTCCAACGGCTCTTATGGATTTTTTCCTGGCCATTAACGTATCCCTTTCCCTGGTTGTATTGCTGGTGGCCTTTTATGCCCTGAAGCCGCTTGAATTTGCTGTTTTCCCGGGCATGTTGCTCATTCTTACCCTGTTTCGTCTGGCTTTGAACGTCGGAACCACCCGTCTGATTTTAAGCGAGGGTTATGCGGGATCCATTATTGAATCATTCGGAGGATTCATCGTTCAGGGAAACTTTGTGATCGGAATCATCATCTTTTCTGTGCTTCTTATCATCAACTTTGTGGTAATCACAAAAGGTTCGTCGCGGATTGCGGAAGTTGCTGCACGATTTACCTTAGATGCGATGCCGGGTAAACAGATGTCGATTGATGCCGATTTAAGTGCCGGCTTACTGACAGACGACGAAGCCAAAAAGAAACGGGAACAAATTGCCCGCGAAGCCGATTTTTATGGAGCGATGGACGGTGCCTCTAAGTTCGTACGGGGCGATATCATTGCCGGGTTGCTTATCACCTTCATCAACATTATCGGGGGACTGGTCGTAGGTACGATTCAATTGCGTATGCCCATAGCCGATGCGGCCGCTAAGTACACCCTCATGACGATTGGTGACGGACTGGTATCCCAGATTCCAGCCCTTCTCATCTCAACCGCAGCGGGTATCATTGTTTCGAGAGCTGCATCAGAAGGGAACCTGAGTAAAGAACTGACCACCCAGTTATTGGGTAATCCCAAAACCCTAGTCATCGGGTCCATCTTTGTATTTATGATGGGACTGCTTCCGGGATTACCCCCCATCCCATTTTTTATGATTGGTGGGTTTTTCCTTTTTCTTGCCTTTAAGGGACTTAAAAAGGAAAAGCAGGAAGAAGAAAAACTGGAGGAGCAGGAAACACTGGCGCTCGAATCAGGAAAAAAAGACGATCCCGTAGAAAACTATTTACTGGTCGATGCGCTGGAACTGGAAATTGGATACAGCCTTATCCCTATGGTTGAGGTAGAACAGGGAGGGGATTTACTGGAGCGTATGTCGTCTCTGAGAAAACAGCTGGCTACCGAGCTGGGTATCATCATTCCTTCCATACGTATCCGGGATAATGTGCAGCTCGATGCAAACCATTATGTGATTAAGATGCGGGGCATTAAACAAGGGGGTGGCGAGCTACTGCCTGGCTACCATCTTACACTCCTGCCGGCCGATTTCAAGCCTGATATTCAGGGCATAGAAACGAAAGACCCGACGTTTGGAATGGATGCCATGTGGGTAAGCGGAAAAAATAAATCGCAGGCGGAAAAATATGGACTGTCGGTTATTGAGTCGGGCGCTGTTGTGACCACACACTTGATGGAGGTGCTTCGCAAAAACGCCTATAAGCTGATTGACCGCCAAATGGTGAAGAAACTAATCGATAACATCAAAGAAAACGCACCCGCTCTTGTAGAAGAATTGATACCAGACGGAATGAAGATTGGTGATATCCAGAAAATCCTGAAACGCCTGCTGAAAGAACGAATCCCTGTTAAAGATCTGAACACCATTCTTGAAACATTGGCTGACTATTGTACCCAAACTAATAACGTGGATGTTCTGAATGAATACTGCAGAGCGGCTTTATCGGAAACCATTACCCGACAATTTATAACCGATGAAGGTGAAGTGGTGGTGGTTATGATGGATTCCGGTTTGGAAGCTCATTTGATTTCACAGGCTCAACAAGGTACGCTCAACAGCAATACCCTGGGGCTTACCCCCGATACCGTGGAACGACTATATCGAAGTGCTTCTACCATCTTCGATCAAATGGTTCGACAGGGTTTTGACCCGGTTCTGCTCACATCACCCGTGTTAAGACATACCTTATTTGAGTTTTTGGCACCAATATTGCCAGATATTAATGTGTTGTCCTATAATGACATCAGTCCCGACGTTCAATTTAAAACCTTTGATCGTCTGGTCATTGAAATGAAACCGAGCGTAGGAATGTCTAATGAAGCAGTACAGGCCAACGCTCAAACTGAAGAATTCGTAACGCCATGACCTTCAAAAACTTTTTCGGTAAAACAATAGAAGCAGCGAAGAAAAGCGCGGAACAGCTATACGGAGAAAATTTCCTCGTGGTGGAAGAAAAGGAAGCCACCGCAACAGAGCAGGCTCAAATCACCGTGTTCTCAGATGAAAAACAGCCGGTGACTAAAACCGTTCAGCAGAATCCATCAGAACAAGGTGTTCGTTTTGAACGCTCTGATGCTCAGCAGGAACAGGCACCCAGCGAAAAACTAAACTCTTTACGTCGGTTTGCAGAAGAAATGGCAAAGAAAAACGAACTTAAGTCGGCATGGGAACAACCCCGACAATCAACACAAGCGCGCGTTCATCCGATTAATCAACAGCAGGCCCAACCGGTTTCAATAGAAGAAGGCTCAACCTACAACCGATCGTTTGTACGCAGTACGCCACCTCATTCCCCGTCTTTTCCAACGTCTGCTTTCGGGCTTCCCGAAGAGGAATATGAAGAACCACGTGCCGAACCGAAAGGATTTAAAGAAGAATTTGAACGCCGTACCCGCGATCGAATAGACCAGCAGGCACCCGAAACATCGCCAACCGGTTTTATCACCCATTTCAAGCCACAACAATCGGTGGAACACACCCCAGCTCCCACTTTTGAGAAACAAACATCTTCCTTAAGCAGGAATGAACAACGGGAGTTAAAAGCACTGCACAAACGGTTTGATCAACTTGAAGCCTTATTCGACGCCTCTATCATGTCTGGGCATCTCGATTATGCCTCCCACCCGGCCTTCCAACAACTGGTGCATACCGGGATAAGTACCAGCACAGTAGCCCGATGGTTTAACGATATTATACGGGAGGGCATAGACCCCAACACCGATAGTGAGGCTTTCCTGGCTGCACTGGCCAAAACCATCCGGGAAGCACTTGGATCGGCAGCAACCGAAGAACCTAAAAAGTTCATGGTTTTTGCAGGCGCATCGGGTGCAGGTAAAACGGATATCATCATGAAACTGAGCCGGCACCCGGAGTTTATGTTCCACAAAAATGTAGCGGTGGTTTCTGTGCTGCCCCAGGGAAACGACAATGACGATTATTTTACCATCCTGGAACCGTTCTGTGCCAAACACGGACTCCCCTATTACACCGTTCAGAAACCCGTAGACGTATCCGGGCTTCTGGAGGAGTGGGAACAGTTTGATCATGTACTCATCGATACTCCAACCATCAGTATTGACCAGGTGGATACGTTCCGGGAGTTCTGGAAAATTCGTCAGTTGCTTACCCCACTTTCCCCTATCGAATTTCATTATGTGGTGAATGCATCATCCAACAAGCTCTTTTTCAATAAACCAGCTAATCGGCATAATGCCTTGGCTCCCGACTACATTGCCATTACACACCTGGACGAAGTGGAAGAATGGGGACCCATCATCCCGTTTTTGAATGAGCTGAATTGCAGCACCCGCTATGTGAGCATGGGTGCGATGAAAACCGGTCATTTAACCCTGTTTAATCCGCAGTGGTTTGCCCAACACATTTTGACTGAGGCCTGATATGATGAAAGCAACTCCACTTCATACCTCGTTTATTGCAACCGTGCTGAGCGGTAAAGGCGGTGCCGGAAAAAGTATGGCAACCATCAATACGGCAACGATGCTAACGGATTTTGGATATAATGTTGCCATTATAGATGCCGATTTAGGCCTCTCGAACTGCGCTACATTACTCGGTCAACAGGTGCCGCATACGGTTAGCCACTGGATTGACGGAAGCTGTACCCTGGACCAGGTGATGACCCAACATCATGGGGTAACCCTGGTGACCTGCGCCAATGACCCGGCACAGAATAAGTACGCTGCTGATATTTTTATGGATGCCCTGGATCAGATTATCGGGTATTTGAAAATCCGCCACGATTTTATCCTCATCGATACCCCGGCAGGTGCTGTGGAGATGACCTTCTGGGCCCTTGATGCATCCGATATTGGTGTACTGATGCTTATTGACGAACCTACGGCTGTCTCTGATGTGTACCGGCTTTGCAAATATGTATACAGCATTGACCCGACGTATATCTTCAGCGCAATCGTGAACTTTGCTGAATCGGATGAAGCCGCAAAAAACACCTTTCAACGCTTTAATAACATACTGGACTACTTTTTGAAAAAAGAAGCCCAGTATTTCGGATTCATTCCGGCTAGTACCGATGTTAAACAATCGGTTATTCAGCAACAGACTTTATTGGAAAGTGGTGCAGGTGATCATATTGTACATGAAATCGAATTCATTGCTCAAAATATGATTGCTTACGCCGCAACCCAACCAACACTAACTCCTCAATACGTTCAAAAACAATAGGATCGTATCATGCTAATGCGACTGGTAACGGCAATCTCGCTTATTCTATTTATGCTTTTGTTGATCTCAGGCTCGCCTATTGATGTGGCCCTGTACCGAAGTATGATTGTATTTATGGCATTATTTTCGGTCATTTATTTAAGTTTGTTTTTCTTGAACGTGATAAAAGGAAAAGCAGAAAACGAGACGTCGTCGGCACCGGGCGAGAGCTCCCAACATACGAATACGTAGAGGTACGCTATGGGAAATAAATCACTACAGGAACTGGTAGAACTTTATTGCACGAACCCCGCTTCGGGTTTAAGGAATGCGATCATAAGTAAATCCATGCCCCTAATTCGCAGCATTATCGGTAAAATTAACCGCCCCGATCATTTATTAGCCCAAAAAGAAGATTTAGAAAGCGCCGGAATTTATGGGCTGCTCCAGGCCCTGGACGGTTACGATTGCGATCGCAACATCCAGTTCAACACGTTTGCCTACTATCGCATACGAGGCAGTATTGTGGATTATCTGAGAAGCATTGATCAGCTTCCCCGCAAACAACGCAAGAACTACGGTGAAGTTCAGCAAATGACCCAAAAGCTGGGGCAGAAGTTAGGACGCGAACCCCTGGACGAAGAGATCGCTGCTGAACTGGACATGACCTTAGACGAGTACCATACCTTGCTGTCTAATGTGCAACAGCGTAATGTACTTTCTTTAGATGGTCCTGCTTACGATGAAGAATCAGGATCCTATTACGAAGTTCATAAAGACCCGGATAGTGAAACTCCGGATACCAACCTGGAAAAGAAAGAACGTACCGAAGCCCTGCAACGTAAAATCGGGGAATTAAAAGAACGGGAACGTCTTATTCTCATGCTCTACTACTACGAGGACATGACGATGAGCGAAATTGCCCTGTTGCTTGAGCTAACCGAAGCCCGTATTTCTCAGATTGTCGGAAAGCTACTGCTTAAACTCCGACACGAGTTATCGGTCGATCAGTCTATGTTTGTCCAGTAAGACCGCACACCTCGCTTTTATTAGAAGGATCTAACTTATTTTATTTTTGAACACGGCCGATAAAAAAGAATCAACAGCTGGTTCTATGTTATGGGCAATATCTCAAAAATAGATGGGCTTCCCGATCTTTCTACCTTCCTGAAGCACAAGAAAGAGAGTGAACAACGCTCTAAAGAAGAGCGAAAACGATCCAATCCCCGTTTTTTCGACGTGATGGATAGGGTAATGATTAGCGGAAATACGGAAACCCCGGAGAAGACTCCGGAAGAAAAAGATGAAGCAGGCACCCCGCCGAAGAATGACCGAAAACGCAACCTGGGGCGCAATATTGATCTTATTATTTAAACCATCTTTCTGGTTTTAGAATCCAAGCCCCATCCGTAGTGGCGTATCGCCATACGCTCTCATTTCATAGTTATTCCTGCGTAGGCAGGAATCTGATTGTTCGGACGAGCCCCTCATTCAGATTAAGATTCCGGATCGGCGTCCGCCGGCCATGCCTACGGCAGGCGGGCAAGGCGGACTGGTCCGGAAT
>JBCBST010000034.1:0-27897 GCA_039819115.1 Bacteroidota bacterium | reverse complement strand
CCCGTTGCCTATGCCATTGACGAACACAATCTTCCCAGAAAGAAAGCAGCATGGTATATCGGTTTGGGTATTTTGGCTATTTCCATTCTTATTTCGTTTAAAACATCCCTCATAGGTACCTTCAACACTATTTTTAACAATGTTGGCTTGCCGCTTGGTGGTGTATTGATCTGCTTATTTGTCGGCTTGGTCTGGAAAACACGTTCTGCTCTCGATGAGATGGAGTTGGGCTTTGAAGGGATAAAAGACACGTTGTTTGCTAAATTATGGCCGGTGTTTATCTGGGTAATCTGCCCTGCCGCTATTATTTACAACCTGGGACAAACCCTGTATGCGCTGCTTTTCTAGGATGTGGCTTAAGTGATTACGCCATATCACCCGCTTGCCTCGGCTTCAAAACAGAATTTTTTGATCTTGTTAAACAATCGCATGCACCCTATTTTTACTTATCTACTAACCGGAGGAAATCCCCTACATGGCAAAAGTTTCTACATCAGACTTTCGTAATGGTCTGGTTTTAAATATGGATGGAGAGCTCTATTCCATCACCGAATTTCAACATGTTAAACCAGGAAAAGGCCCTGCATTTGTTCGCACCAAGCTTCGTGGAATCGTAAACGGAAAGAATATTGATAAAACCTGGCGATCCGGAGAAAAAAGCGAAGCTGTTCGTGTTGAAACACGAACCTATCAATATCTCTACAGCGATGGTGAAATGTTCTACTTCATGAATAATGATACCTATGAACAAATCCCCATATCAGGAAGACAAGTAGAACGCCAGGATTATCTGGTTGAAGGGCATAACTGCACCATTTTATTTAATGCTGATGACGAACAGGTTCTGTTCGCGCAGCCGGATGATCATATTATCGTCGAAATCACCCAAACAGACCCCGGAGTGAAAGGCGACACGGCACAAGGTGGAAGCAAACCAGCCACCATTGAATCCGGAGCCGTAATTAATGTTCCTCTGTTTATTGCAGAAGGAGAAAAAATAAAGGTTGATACACGAAACGGAAATTACATCGAACGCGCAAAATAGCATATATCATGGATCTTAAGCTTATCAAAAACATCATAAACCTAATTGCGGAAAGCGATGTAAATGAAGTTTCTATTGAAGAAGGAGACTTCAAGATAAAGGTTAAAAAAGGCCCGGAAGTGCAACATGTATCGGTTGCTCCCCAGGTTGCCGCACCGCTAGCTCAGGCCCCTGTATCTGTTGCAGCAGCACCCGAAACTCCTAAAGAAACGGCGGCCCCAGCACCTGCAGCATCCGGAGAAACGGTTAAATCGCCGATTGTAGGAACCTACTACAAAGCACCTTCCCCCGAATCTGATCCTTTCATACAAGTTGGGTCAAAAGTCTCCAAAGGACAAACGCTTTGTATTATTGAAGCCATGAAGATTATGAACGAAATTGAAGCTGAGTTTTCCGGTACCGTTCAGGAAATCCTTGTGGGCGACGCTCAACCAGTGGAATTTGATCAGCCCCTGTTCATCATCTCAAAAGACTAATCAGGGTACATGTTTAATAAAATCCTAATCGCCAACCGAGGGGAAATTGCTCTTCGCATTATCCGAACCTGTCGGGAAATGGGCATTAAAACAGTGGCTGTGTACTCCACAGCCGATGCAGAAAGCCTGCACGTAAAGTTTGCGGATGAGGCCGTTTGTATCGGTCCTCCATCCGGAAAAGAAAGCTACCTGAAAATTCAAAGCATCCTTGCTGCTGCCGAAATCACAGATGCTGAAGCCATTCACCCCGGCTACGGTTTCCTGGCCGAAAATGCGGAGTTCTCCAGGATATGCGCAGAGCATAACCTCAAGTTTATTGGCCCATCCCCTGAAGCCATTAACTCAATGGGTGACAAGGCTGTAGCTAAGGCGACCATGATTTCCAATAAGGTCCCGGTTGTACCAGGAAGCGACGGGGTTGTAAACACGTTTGAAGAAGCTCAGGAAGTCGTAAACCGCATTGGGTTACCCGTGATTATTAAAGCCTCTGCCGGTGGTGGTGGTCGTGGTATGCGTATGGTAGAGCATATGCAAGACCTCAAAAAGAGCTTTGAAATGTGCAGAAGTGAAGCTGAGAGTGCATTTAACAATTCAGCGGTGTACATCGAGCGGTTTGTACAAAATCCGCATCATGTCGAGATCCAGGTATTGGGTGACCAGCACGGTAATGCCATCCACCTCGGTGAACGTGATTGTTCTCTTCAACGACGGCACCAGAAAATACTCGAAGAAGCTCCCTCTCCACTGATGACGGATGAGCTTAGAGTACGTATGGGAGAAGCAGCAACCAATGCTGCCAAAGCCGTAGGTTACGAGGGTGCCGGTACTGTGGAATTCCTGGTGGATAAGAACCTCGAGTTCTACTTTATGGAGATGAACACCCGTATTCAGGTGGAGCATCCGGTGACAGAAGAGATCACTGGCTTTGATCTTATCCGTGAGCAGATAGAAATAGCTGCGGGTAAATCGATTGGAGATGCGACTGTTGAGCTAAGCGGACATTCCATAGAGTGTAGAATTAATGCCGAAGATCCTGAGTTCAATTTCCGTCCTTCCGCCGGAGAAATAACCGTATTCCACCCTCCTGGTGGTCAGGGTGTACGCCTTGATACACATGCCTACGCCGGATATCGCATCCCTCCTTTTTATGATTCCATGATTGCTAAGCTAATCGTGACTGCACACACACGGAATGAAGCAATTGCTAAAATGAAGCGTGCACTCGAAGAGTTCATTATTGAAGGCGTTAAAACGACAATTCCCTATCATATTCAACTCATGGATGATCCCAATTTTATCAAAGGATCGTTTGATACCAAATATCTAGAAACTCATTTTAAATTCGACCCGGAGACTAACTGATGAGCATTCCTGCCGAGCTTAAATATACACGAGAACATGAATGGATTCGCGATAACGGCGATGGAACGGCAACAGTTGGGATAACCGATTTTGCCCAGGGTGAATTAGGCGATATTGTTTTCGTAGAATTAGAAGAAGAAGGGTTTGAATTCTCCCGCGAAGACACGTTTGGCACCGTTGAGGCTGTGAAAACAGTGTCTGAACTGTTTGCGCCCATTGATGGCGAGATTCTTGAAATCAATGAAAAACTAGAAGACGATCCGGAAACAGTGAATGATGATCCTTATGGAGATGGGTGGATGGTGAAGATTAAAATCGGAGACCCTTCCCAAATGGAGAGTCTGCTTTCTGCCGATGACTATAAAGAAGTGATTGGGTAACACCAACATGCATAGTCGTCATCCCGAGTGGATACTTATTCTTGACTACGGATCGCAATACACACAATTGATCGCCCGACGATTAAGAGAGCTGAATGTGTATTGTGAAATCCATCCGTTTAATGCCAATCTGGATGAGATCATACAGCCCATGCCTAAAGGGGTGATTCTATCCGGCGGACCGATGAGCGTAAACGATAAAGGCGCACCCTATCTTCAGCCCGATATTTTGGGATGGGGATTACCCGTTCTTGGAATATGTTACGGTTTGCAACTACTAGCCCATGTGGAAATACCAGGTTCCGTTGAAAAAGCGGCAAAGCGGGAATTCGGGCGTGCAAATCTGTTAATCGACGATCATACCGATCTACTGAATGGGGTCTCCCCTTCTTCCCAGGTGTGGATGAGCCACGGAGATCACATTTCCCGTTTACCCGAATCATACGAGGTAATTGCGCACACAGAGAATGCCCCTATTGCTGCCGTGCGAAGCAGAGCACATTCTGTCTGGGGTGTTCAATTTCATCCGGAGGTGGTCCACACGGAGGAAGGCAAAACCATACTTCGTAACTTTGCATACACTATTTGTGAGTGTACCGGCGAATGGACTCCGGCATCGTTTATTGAAGAGCAAATTGAAACAATCCGTACCCGTGTAGGTGATCATAAAGTGCTATGTGCGCTTTCAGGAGGGGTAGACTCTACCGTGGTGGCAACGCTGATACACAAAGCTATTGGGGAGCAGTTGCAATGTGTGTTTGTAGATAACGGGCTACTACGAAAAGACGAATTTGACGACGTCCTCAACCTGTATACCCGCGATCTCCACCTGCCGGTAAAAGGCGTGAATGCATCCGAACAGTTTCTGAGCCGACTCAACGGCGTATCTGATCCGGAGAAAAAGCGTAAAATAATCGGCAATACATTCATCGATGTATTTGAAGATGAAATCGGTGATGATTCAGACTTTCGTTTCTTAGCCCAGGGCACTCTATATCCAGATGTTATTGAAAGCGTCTCATTCAAAGGTCCATCAGCTACTATTAAATCTCATCACAACGTGGGTGGATTACCCGAAAAAATGAAGCTTGAACTTGTTGAACCGGTGAGAGAGCTGTTTAAAGATGAGGTTCGCGAAGTGGGAAGAGCACTGGGTATTCCCGAGCATTTTATATCACGCCATCCTTTCCCAGGTCCGGGATTAGGAATCAGAGTGTTAGGGGACTTATCAAAAGAACGACTTGATTTACTTAGAGAGGCCGATGCTATTTTTATCGAGGAGCTCAAGACGAAAAACCTTTACGATAGTGTGTGGCAGGCACTGGCCGTATTGTTGCCCGTACAAAGTGTAGGAGTAATGGGTGATGAGCGTACCTATGAGTTTACAGCAGCTCTACGTGCCGTTACAAGCCTTGATGGTATGACCGCAGATTGGGCGCATCTCCCCTATGACTTTCTTTCGCATGTTTCCAATCGTATCATTAACGAGGTAAAAGGGATAAACCGTGTTGTGTACGATATCAGCTCCAAACCTCCTGCTACCATCGAATGGGAATAATTGAACATTTTCCCCACGCTGCAGTACCACCGTTAAACTCTTCAGCAACCATGAAATACGTTCTCTTATTCTTCTTAGCTCTTCTACAGGTTAATGGCATTAATGCCCAATCAACCAATAGCCTTGAAACCGGAAAACAACTCTATGCCAATGGTGATTTTGAGCGGGCAATTGAGGTCTTAAAGCAGTCTGCAAACCCCGAAGCATTTCTCTACACAGGAAAAAGCTATTTCAGTATAGCAGAATTTGTTACGGCCAGTGCTTTTTACAGAAGAGCCGCAGCTTCAGAAACTAACGAACTTAAACAAGAAGCCATGTTTAGTCTGGCTTTGTCGGAGTTCCAGTTGAAAAATCATACCAATGCACTAGAAGTGTTGTATGAGCTTTCTCAGGCTAGTCCGCCAACCAGGGCTAAAGAATCCGGACGTCAGTTTTATGCCGATTATGTACGGTTTTTAACCATGGCCGATCGTTTCAACGTTTTTAAAGGGACCAAATATGATCAAATACGATTTGATCTCATCGATGCTTCGCTTGGACAGATAGACTATGAATCTGCGCGGTCACTGGTTGACGAGTTAAAAGAAGTGCAAACAGAACTTTCCTCTTTTGAGATAAATAAGCTGGAGGAACAGCTTTCTGATAGTTTGTTGTATTGGCAGCGGTATAATCCATCCAGGATATATCCTGCTCCGGATGGGATTTCCTATCACATCGGAGTTGCTCTGCCTCAATTCGATCAGAATTCACCTCAATACAACATCGTACAGAGTATCTTTTTTGGGATACAATTAGCCGTCGAAACCTTTAATGAAGAACACTTCAATAAGAAAGTGTTCATTTCGTATGCTAATACCAACATTGATCAACCCCAGTCTGCACTCACCGACCTGGTCTGGAACAAGCGGGTAGATGCCGTCATTGGCCCCCTCTTTTCAGAAACGGGTATTCTGTTCTCAGAAATAGCCGAAGAGTACGAGATTCCTCTTGTACTTCCATTAGCAAACTCCGACACGCTGAATCTGGATAAGAACTACTCTTTTCAGATTAACCCGACTTTTAGAATTCAGGGAGAACGGATGGCTCAGTTTGCTGTGAACAACCTTGGGTTAGACACATTAGCTGTAATCGCAGAAGCGGGGGCATTAGGGGCTGCTTCTGCCCGTAGTTTCAGGTTTACCGCAGAGCAGTTAGGTGCTACTGTACTCTATTATTTTGAAGAAGATTTCGCATCTCTTGGATATGATATTACAGAATTCACCCAATTTCTGACTACAAATCCCTTAGACAGCCTCCCAATGGCGCAGGCCGTGTATGCCCCCTTTACGGGAGCTATTTCTCAGACATTGATCAGTTCGTTGTTAACCGATCTGGAAGGCTTGCAAAGCTCTGTTATCGTTCTTGGTTCGGAGGAATGGGAAACGGTCGATTTATCTTCACGTGAATTACTTCAAACCAGTGGATACTACTCTAAATCTTTTCTGGAACCGGATAGCAATAATGTAGCCTCTCAGTCTTTCCAATCTAACTATCGGGTTCGGTTCGGGGCAGAACCCACTTCGTTTTCCTCTATCGGATTCGATGCGGCCAATCTTGTATTAGCTACATTGTTAGATGTTCAAAATCCTGCGTTGCTCAAAGATGGGTTAAAACGAACGGTAAATCTTAAAGGGTTAAGTTCAACCATCTCATTTGACGGTGAGCATATTAATCAGCGGGTAACTATTCTCCCGCTTAACCGGTCTGTCGAGTTGCCGGAGGTTATTGAGGAATAAACGGATAGGATCTCGTTAGAGATTACTGCTTGCATCCAACGAGTCGGATTCCCGCTGACGCTTAATTCGATATTGTTTCTGTAACCACCTTCTCCATTTTTCACTCTCTATTTTATGTTCTTCGAAAGTGCGTGTAAACACATGACCACCCTCCGGGTTTGCCACCATGTACAAATATCGATGATTTTCGGGAAATAAAGCTGCCTTAATACTCGATAAACTTGGGTTTGTAATCGGTCCGGGCGGTAACCCAGCATTGAGATAGGTATTGTATGGATGTTCAAACTGGTAATCCTCAAACAAAAGCCGCCGCCGTTCACCTACTGCATAATTCACCGTAGGATCGGCCTGCAATGGCATACCCCGCTTTAACCGATTCCAGTATAAGCCGCTAATAGTAGTCTTTTCTTCTTCATATTTGTACTCCCACTCAATAATGGAAGCCATGGTATTAATCTCATCGGCGGTGAGCTCTAAAGAATCCATCACAGACTGATACGGACTCAATACGGATTTCTCATATTCAGTAAGCATACGTTGAATCACGGTCTGCGGCGTGGATGTCCAATACATGAGATAGGTGTCAGGAAAAAGTCTGCCAGATACCTGGTTCATTTCTATGCCATATTGTGATAGCCAAACTGAATCTGAAAGTAGTTCTCTGAGCTCATTTTCTTCGAACCAAAACTCATTTGCCAGATTGGCAATCAAGCGTTCTTCCGTTTGCCCGGGTAAAACAACCACCGATTTGGGGTCTTGGATACCTCGTGCCAGTTTTGAGAGAATAATTTCATAGGAATAGGCTCCTTCAAGCAGATATCGACCCCTGGTAAAATACCTCCACCCTTCCATGCGCGAAACCCAATAGAATTCCTCCTCCTTAAAATCGGTGTCTTTCTCCTTTAACAGGTTGATTAAATCATCAAGGGCTGTTTTTTCGGTTAGAATAAGTTCGGTGGGTTCATAAAAAATGACGGCATACTCGGTTGAATAACGAATAACCCTTGACCCATAAACCAAAGAGAAACTGATCAATAAAACGATAGTGGCTATCAAAACATCACTTTTGGTAACCAGGAAAAACCTCACAAAGCTCATTCCTTAAGATACTATACATAGCATTAAATATGAACGCATTGTAATAGAGAGAATTTCAATCCATTCGTAACAAAGAAAATCGGGTGACGTATTGACGCTCCGAAGAGCAAAGAGCTTTTGGATGCAATAAGCACCAAATGCCCTAAAGAAAAACCCGGGTTTTGAAAGGCCCGGGTTTCTTTTTGCAAAAATGTTGGATAATGATGTCAGAATGAAGGATTAAGCCTAAACCAGAATGCGGTTGCACCCGATTCGCCCGACAGGGGGGTTGCTACTTCAAACCGCCAGGCTCCCGTACCAATACCCACTCCAATGTTATGAGATAAATCGCTAAGTGCGAAGGAAGAGAATCCATCAAATGGTGAATTAGAGGCAAACAATACATTATTCGTATTGGTCCAGCCCGAGTCTAAGAACAGACTTAGAAAAAGATCATCAAAATCGAACCAATCGGTATTTGGATAACTGTACGATCCAAATTGTAGTTCGGCATTACTAAGCAGCATTTCATTACCGGTAAGCTGTTTAAACCCTAATGCTCTTAAACTCCCAATACCACCTAATCCAAACTGCTTGAATTCAGGAGCAACCCCTGTGATTGCACCACCCATCATTCTCCACATCAGCAGTGCTGATCGGTCAACCTGAAAGTGAATCTTGGATTCCGTCATATACCGGTTATAAAAAAACGTATTGTCCACTCCATCAAGATCATTCAACTCTGCCTGAACACTCAACATGCCCAAAACCCTGGATGAACTGCGTGTAAGTCCGCGAGGATTAAGCGAAAGCCCCAGTGTTACACTTTCCTGTTCAATACGATCAAATTGACGATCAATCACGGGATTGTCGCGTACCACACTTCTCCGCCCAAACAACGAATAGGTGTTTTCCAGAGCTAAAGATTGAAACACATTATTGTTGTAGGTCCCGGATAGTTCAAGCCACCTCAGAGGCTGCAGGATAGTGTAGAAGCCATACCCTTCCATGTTGTGATAATCCATGAAATCATACCCCGACATGACCGACGAGATGGAGTTTTCCCATAGCCCGGTTCTCCAATAATCTTCAGTAGAGGTTGCATCATAGAGCTCACCTCCGATAATCCATCGCTTTTTATATCCAAACGTGCGTTCAGCACCTACACTGTATTGCCATCCCCTTCTCCCAAAGGAATAACCGATTAATCCATGAATATCGATTCCCTCTATATCCAGAAAATCGCTGTATCCCCAGTCCATTTTATCTTCCTTATAGCCCAGAAAAAGACCATCAACACGATTGTATCGGACCATCTCGTTCACAGGGTAAGCAGAATAGATTGGATTCTTAACACCAAAACTGGAACCGATATAAAAATGCTCATCCAGGCCATCACTGGTAATCCGTAAATCCAGATCCCAATCCCAGTCGCTACTCATGGTCGATTCATAAAACCGCTTTACATTCGATTTCGATGAATCAGATTCTGGTTTTCGGAACTTGCGGCCAAACCAGCGCTCGTCCTCCTTGAAAAAATCTTCTGTTTTTGTTGAATCCTGCTGCTGAGCAACTATTACCTGAGACAAACAAAGAATGAGAATAAAGGGTATTAGTATCCGACTATAAGACAACATGCTCCTGGGTTTCTATCATTTTATTTTATTCTTTCGATTAGACGCTACTAAACCGTCATTCGTTACGAGCTACGTTAATTTAACTTGGTTTTGCATTTCTCATTCAAAAATGAGTCCTTTTTAGCGAAAGCAACTATTCATACATAAAGATAATGAAGATCAGTCATTCCTTGCTCATACCTGCATGCTCCTTACTATTTCTTACTGCATGTTTAACCAATTCTGAAGATATAACTGAAGTTGACGAAGGCAGTGTTCCGGAAACTCCAAGTTTTGCTGGTGACGTACTACCTATTTTTCAACAGACCTGCGGCGGCAGTGGCTGTCATATCAATCAAACTACATTAGGGGTTAATCTTACGACCTACGAACAAACCCTACAAAGCCAGGGTGTGCAATACGGAGGACCAATTGTCATTTCCGGAAACGCGGATCAAAGTCCGCTGGTGGACAAATTAGAACCCGGCCCCGAACGGGGTCAACGTATGCCTTTGGGAAGGCCAGCCCTTTCCGGTAACGATATTGAAATCATAAGAAGATGGATTAACCAGGGAGCGGAGGATAATTAATATGAAACGTAGTTTTTTAAGTCTGATACTAATTTTACTAAGTGGATTAAGAACCACTGTAGTTGCACAGAAGTACTTTACCGACTCGGGTGAAACCATTTTTTACTCCAAAGTACCTCTTCATAATTTCTCCGGGACTTCGAATAACCTGACCGGGCTCATTAACCTTGAGGATAATACCGTTGATTTTTATGTCGACCTTAAGTCACTTGATACGGGTAATGGTAAGCGCGATAAAGATATGCGGAAAACACTCAAGGTTGACAAGTTTCAATACGGCGAGTTTTTCGGCAAGCTGGTCTCCCCTTTCGATACCACATCGACTGATGTTCAGCCTGCAAAGGTAGCCGGTATCTTTAAAATTCATGGAAAGGAGAAAGAGATTGAGGTAGAAGGAACGCTTCAAAAAACACCCGAAGGTATACAACTTATTGCTGGATGGATGCTCAACTTGTCCGATTACGAAATCAAACCTCCTAAACTCCTTATGATAAAGGTTCAGGATGTACAGGAAATAACGATAGATGCACTACTAACGCCATACACCGAAGATCAATGATCAGAATTTCTTTTGTGGGTTTACTCTGTATTCTGTGTATGTCTGCAGATGCATTTGCCCAACTACAACGTAAGCCTGCTGTACTGGACGAACCAGTAGAAGTATTTCTGGCTCAGTCACTCATCACAACCGGCACCGCACAAAATCTTGGTCGAGGTAATATAAACTCTACCATTATGCACAATTTTGACCTTGTTTCAACGGGGTATCAGGAATTTTGGGGATTAGATGCAGGTGCCAATGTCCGTCTGGGTATAGATGTTGGGCTAACCGATAACTTGTCGGTTGGGATTGGTCGTACCAGTTCAGAAGATAATGTTGACCTGCGTTTTAAATACACCGTACTCAACCAAATGGCATCGGGTAAAATCCCTGTTCAATTGGCTATTAAAGGCGATGTTGGTATAAATACCCAGGAACAGCCCAATTTTGATTTCAGCACCGCTGAACGACTGAACTACTTTGGAGGATTGTTAGTAGCTCGTAGATTTAATGAACGTTTCAGTGCCCAAATTGCTCCTATGATCTCTCACTTTAACATGGTTGTTGTAGACGACGCAACTCGGTCTGATTTGGTAAATACTCATTTGGCGAACGGATTCGGAGCTGAATACCGTCTTAATGATCGCCATTCATTCTCATTTGAGTATATAGCCGTACTCGGAGATCGTTCGGACGATACGTTTAATCCTATGGCCCTGTCGTGGCAAATTGATACCGGTGGCCATGTGTTTCAAATATTCGTTATGAATGGGAATTGGTTCACCGAGCAACATCTGATCGCACGAACAACAGATGACTTCTTTGCAGGTGATTTCAGAATAGGATTTAATGTTAACCGTGTATTTGGCCTGAAAAAATAAATCCTGCTAAAGATACCCTTTAATTTCCTGGGCAACTTTTCGGTTGTATTCAAATGCCAAGTCTTTGTGATTGATGAGATCAATGATAGTACCAATCAAACACAACCCTCCGGTTAGTATGTAGAGAATGCCCATTCCGATCTGATTTAACAGCAATCTGTGAATTCCGGCAATTAAGGAAAACCCAAGGAGACAGGCAATAAGTACAGTTTGAGGGCTTTTGCGTCGGGCACGGTAGGCATTTGCGAAGGTCTGCGCCTGCTTTTCATCCATTGACTGATACAGCTTGTTCATATACAACGCTTCATCACCTTCCAATTCCGGCAAGTATGTAATAAGGTCAGCCATGTGTGATCTCCATTTGTTGATTGTGATTCTTCCATAAACTCTGCCAAAGATAGATAATTCTGGCGCTGAGCACACCTACGGCAAAAGGTCCCAGAAGATGCGCTTCAAACGACTCCGTAATATGGCCATCCAGCAAAAAAGCTATGGAATGTCCCAGACCCTCTCCCGGACAAAAGGGAAATCCGATCCAATCAAAAAAACAAAAAGATGTGGATTGAACGTCTGGATTCATAAAAGCAAATGCTACCAACGCACCTGAAAAGGTTACCCACTCCACATGTGGTTTTCTTTTTTTTAAGGTCTTGAATAATTTTTTTTTAGTCAGATATAACATTTTGTTAAATAATACGAAAAGGGTTGCATGCTACACGCATTCATTAATTGCACCATTCAAGATTTCGAATTAACTTGTTAAACCATGAAAAAAGGGGTTCCAACAAAAATCCTTACGGTTTTATCTCTTCTTTTGTTTACCGTTTCTGCTGTAAACGCTGGTGAAACTACGGAATCGGATAATAAACCCATTGTTGAAATTACCGATCCTTCTTCTCTTCTAAAATTCGGACTTACTCAAACACACTTATACCTTGAGTTTCCAAACGAAATCAGGGAACATCTGAATCAATCACTTGTTGATAGCTATAGCATTGAAGAGGATTATTTTTTTGATTCAGACGGGTTATTCATTTTAGGAGATCCCATTGTACTTGAAAGCAACCGGATTGAGTACTCGATACAGGATATCAAAAACGTTGAGATCGTTGATGGACATCTCATCTTTCAGTATACAAGCAAACATCACCTTGGTTTTGAAGATATTCTGCTCATCGACGGTACACTGGCTATCGATCAATTCCTGGCTAACGACCTCCAGATTCTCATCAGCACGTTCAATGAGCTAAAGTAGACGGCGATTTAAGCCGATACTTGTAACACCTTTCTATTTTTTACTCCTGTTATATAAAGCAGTGTAAGTGGTTCTATCGTGCTTAAATATTTTTTGATTTGTGTTACTTGTTTAGTCTGTTATTTCGCGTACATGTGGTGGCCGGTCACCCATGGTCCTGGTGAAGTGGCTCCCAAACGTCCGGAAGTCACTATTCTGTTCAAGCCTGATCCCATTGAGTTTGGAGAATATATCCTAAAACCAAAGGCTGAAATTAAAGGTAAATTCAGGGTTCTAAAAAAAAGACGCTATTACTTCGACGAATACGTCTCATTGGCACCTGTTGATGTATTAATTGGCTGGGGCGAAATGTCTGATGAACGGAATCTGAACTTCCTGTACTTCGAAGCTGATGACCGAACCTACGATATCAATATCACACGTCCCCCTATTCCCATAGAACGTATCAGAAAACAGACCTTGCTTTTTCATTTCATTCCTTCAAATAATGATATAGACCAAAAGATTAAGCATCTGAGGGAGGGACAGGCAATGAACATTGAAGCATACATTGTCGATGTTGATCAAGAAAATGGCTTACAATGGAACTCCTCAGAGATAAGCGCAGCCCGAAAGGATTATTCGAATCTTATATTGTGGGTAAAAAAAATACATGATTAAGAGTTATGGGTCCCAATAAAATTTGACAAGTTATTGGGCAGCATATATTTTCGGGGGTGGATAACAAAAACTAACTTTGTTGGGGTCATGGAAAATAAAAACAAAGGTACCGTAAAGTGGTTCCATAATGCTAAAGGCTATGGATTCATAAGTACGGAAACCGGGGAAGATGCTTTTGTACATTATTCTGAAATCCAATCGGATGGGTTTCGTAAACTTCTCAGGGGTGAGGAGGTTGAGTTTAAACTCGAACAAGGCGACAAAGGGTTGCACGCTAAAGAGGTTACCGCTCTGAGCCGTCATTCTGAGGTTTTTGCCGATTGATGCGTCTTTTAAAAGCTTCCGGACTGGATATTGCCGTCTTAATATTGATTGGGGTATCCGGTTTTTTCAATCTTGATGGGCTTTTTATTGCGATCTGGATTTATACCGGTTTATTGCTTTCCGGCAAGGTAGTGGCTTTACTCTCCCCTTCTTTATTTAAAAAAGTAAACACTCCGGATGTGCCAGGTTGGGTGTATCACCTGTTATATGGGGCCACTATTATTACTCTTTTGCTTTTTGAGCAAAGGTATCTGGCCGGTGTCTGGGTTCTCATTTGGGTTCTTTCAACGATCTCGGTATATAAATCCAGAGAATCCCAGCCGTCATAGAAGAGAGCCTTTTATCCTTAATATTGCGTACTATTCGTTTCTATATTCAAAGCAAAGGGCATTCTTTTTGTTTTGTTCAATCATCAGAACGAGTTCTTAAAACATATGTCAATTACTGCAACTATTACGACCAATAAAGGCGACATCAACCTTACC
Organism: Bacteroidota bacterium; assembly: GCA_039819115.1. GTDB lineage: Bacteria > Bacteroidota > Rhodothermia > Balneolales > Balneolaceae > JBCBST01. Next base: position 13,872 of record JBCBST010000034.1, on the reverse strand, counting down.
CTTTTTGACGAAAAAACACCCAAGACCGTAGGCAATTTCGTGAATCTTGCCCAGCGCGGATATTATAACGGACTTAGCTTTCATCGGGTAATTGCTGATTTCATGATTCAGGGTGGATGCCCTTTTGGCGATGGCCGCGGCGGACCAGGTTACCAATTTGAGGATGAATTTGATCCTTCTCTGAGGCACGACTCCCCTGGAAAGTTGTCTATGGCTAATGCCGGACCGGGAACCAATGGAAGTCAATTCTTTATCACCCATATAGAGACCCCTTGGTTAGATGGCAAGCATACCGTTTTTGGCGAGGTAAGCTCATCCTCAGATCAGGACGTTGTTAACACAATAACCCAAGGTGATCGTATCGAGTCCATTACCATTTCCGGAGATGCTACAGCGCTCCTCGCTTCCGTAAACGAGGTAAGCATGTGGAATGAGGTTCTTGACGATCATTTTCCAACTAAAAATTAATTCCTGAGGGAAACCCTCGTATCCGAATTGCGTAGCGCGGGTTCATAACTACTTATAACTATGCGCTACGTACTTTTATCGAGCTTACTACTTGCTCTCTTCTCTTCAGCTCTTTCTGCACAACAATACGATAATGACCTTTTATACCGTAAGTGGAGGGTAACTCTATTTCAGCCCATAGGCACGAACGGCACCAAAAGTCTGAATTATACAGCTAAACGCTCTATCAATCTGCTTTATGGATATCATGGTGGTCTGGAAGGCTGGGAAGTAGGTGTTCTGGTAAACCGGACGAAATATGATGTAAATGGGGTTCAGCTTGCTGGTTTAGCCAACATCACTCATGATGATTATAACGGGATGGGTATCGCAGGTCTATTGAACTATACCGATGATGATGTTTCCGGTTTCCAGATTGCAGGTTTAAGCAATTTCAATAAGGGAAACATGGAGGGTATGCTAATTGCCGGCGGGTTCAATATTTCGGGTCAATCCATGACCGGACTGCAGGCTGCTCTCCTTGGAAATTATTCCAGCTCGTATACGGAAGGGTTACAAGCTTCTGGTTTTCTCAATTATTCCGGTGGGCAGGTTACCGGACTACGTGCTTCCGGAGGGTTCAATATCAATAAAGGGTATTCGGAAGGATTAGCAGCAGCAGGAATAGCCAATATTTCAGAGGGGCATGTTAGCGGATTATATGCAGCCGGTGTGTTCAATCTTTCCCCATCGTTCGAAGGACTTGCGGCGGCCGGTTTAGCAAATATAAGTCGTGAAGCGGAGGGCCTTCAGTTTGCCATGGGGGCCAACATAACGGAAAAGGCAGAAGGTCTTCAGATCGCATTTATAAATATTGCGAAAGAATTTAATGGTGCACCCATTGCCTTTTTAAACCTGTACGGGAATGGTCGTTACAATGTAGGTACCCGTTACTCGGATGCGGGTTTTAATGATTTTTCGCTCACAACCGGTACACACAGAGTGTACAACTCACTGATATTTGGTACAAACTCTTCATTAGATCGGGATGTATATCGATTTGGCTTAGCCGTTGGTGTTGAGAAGAATATCCAGGATTCATTCGAGAAGATTAAGAGTAATTCTCTATTCGTTAATCAGGAGTTTTCCATACTTCATCATTTTGAAGGTGATTGGGATCGTACAACAAACCTGTTGTTTTCGTACCGATATATGGTAGGTAAACGGTTTGGGGACTATTGGTCGGTGTACGCAGGGCCTACGCTTAACGCCCTTGTATCCAGGGTAGATGCAGCCAATGATTATACCTGGTATAGTTTATGGTCTCCTACCCGAAATGGACGACAATACCGCTTTTGGGTAGGCTTTACACTAGGCACCCGGTTGTTTAAACAAAAGAATCTTCCTCTGATGGATGATGAAAACTGGAATTACTGATACTAAATACGGGGTTCATCAGTTAACCGGGCATTAGAAATCATTCTTTGTTTATGAAAATCATCATTACTCTCAGCATTGCTATTGTTACTATTCTATGGCTTACTATTACTTATTCTACTAATCATACGGCTCATGAACCACATACAGATCACGATCATACCGACCATACACACGAAGTTGTAGCAGATATGGATACCCTACCTCCGGGTGAGTTTCCTTTTCAAAAAACGGAAGCGGAGTGGAAAGAAATTCTTACACCAGAACAATTCCGCATCCTTCGAAAAAAGGGAACAGAGTTTCCTTATCGAAATAAATACAACAAGAATAAACGAGAAGGTATTTACGTGTGCGCTGGATGCGGTCAGGAACTATATAGCTCTCAGCACAAATATGAAAGTGGTTCTGGCTGGCCCAGTTTCTGGGAACCCATTAAAGCCTCGGCTGTTAAGGAAGAAGAAGACCGGAGTTTATTTATGGTTCGCACCGAAATTGTTTGTTCTAACTGTGGAGGCCATCTTGGGCACGTTTTTAGTGATGGTCCCCGTCCTACCGGGTTAAGGTATTGTATGAATTCCGCCGCGCTTAAATTTGTAGAGAAAGACATGAATGGCGATGGCAAGGTGGCGAAGTCGAACAGTTGATTCACAGTTTTTTATTTTGAATACTTAAAAGCCCCCGAACAGGGCTTTTTTTATTCTAACAGAGATTTTCCCCATGAGCGATAAAGCGCAAATCATACAACAAGCTGCATTCAACCCTAAGCTAAAGACCTATATATTTTGGTATGGTTTCCTTATCTGCCTGATCACTGTCGTTGGTATCTTCTTGCTTCCGTTCTATCTCGTTATTGCACCAGCTTATCTTAATGTGTACTTCAAAAAGCTGGAATGTGAGCTTACCACCCGTTCTCTGAGGTTTAAAAAAGGAAATCTCTTTCAAATGGAGAAAACCGTTCCATTAGATAAGATTCAGGATCTCACGTTCAGACAAGGCCCGTTGTTAAAAGCATTTGGTCTGAGTATACTTAAAATTGAGACCGCAGGGAGTTCCGTTCAAAATGGAGCCGACTTATCCCTTATCGGTATCGTTGATGCCGAAGCATTCAGACAATTGGTCTTGGATCAACGTGATCGGGTAACCGATAATACGTCAACACCGTCTGGTTCGGGTAATACCGGAGATGTTCAAAACGAATCTTTGGTTGAAGTATTAACTGAAATACGAGATTCATTAAAGCGTATAGAGCAGCGAGTTGTTGATGAAAGCGCCTAATGCTTTACTTCTTTAAGCAGCAGCCGTTTTCTAAATAGAATCACCAATACAATCGCTAATGCCCACTGGCCAATTACCGTTGCCACCGAAAAGGGATCGAAGGGATTGTACCATGTATCAGGAGCATACTCGGTGGCACTCAGGTACATCCACCACGATAAGAGGGTAATTACCTCAATAGGCACAACCACTTTAATGATGATTTCCCACCATCGCCCAAGTTTGAGTTGGTCATCATTGGTATTCACTAACTGGGTGCGAAATCTGGCTGCTCCAAATCGTACCACTGCATAGGCGATAAAAGCCCCTGATACCATAAGTCCGACTCCCCACACAAAATCCTGATTGGCAAAAAAGGTAAGATTAATCGCCGAGGGAATACCGAAAGCAAATCCGGCCAGGCAAATAAACAGCGTTGCTTTCGAACGGGGCATTCCGGTATCTACAAACACTTTAGAAGCCAGTTCAATCATTGAGATCAACGAGCTGAAAGCGGCAACGGTGAGGCCTGCAAAAAACAATATCGCAAATACGCCCCCACCCGACATGGTTGCAAATAACTGGGGCATCCAGATAAAGGTTAAACCGGTAGAAGCAGGCCCTGATGTTTTCATAATGGATAAAATCTCAGGGTTACTCATAGAAGGTGACAGCGTGCCAAATACGGTAGAAAAAATGATGATAGCTGATACAAGCGACACCAGGTTGTTCCCAATTCCGGTTTGGAAAGCAGATATCGCAATATTGTCTTTAGCCCGCATATACGCGGCATAGGTAAGGATTAATCCCCATGCGGCACCAGTATCCCATGCATTCTGCGTAAGCGCTTCTAGCCACAAATTTGGGTCTTTGAGTGATGACCAGTCCGGAGTAAACAAATACCTCACTCCGATACCACTACCTTCAAGGGTCAGGGATTTTATCAAAGAAACAATAAGGACCAGAAGTAAAGATGGAATAAGGATTTTGTTTACCCGTTCAATCGTTTTGATGCCTTTTATGACCACAAATGCACCTAATGCCATGACTACCCCATGAGTAACAACCGGCCAGTTCGAGCCTTGAAAGGAATCCCAAACCTGGTTGGCCTCGACTATATTTGCAGGAAGACTGCTTCCGATGCTTTGGATTAAATAATACAGGCACCATCCCGCTACAACACTGTAGTAAAACATAATAGCGGTTGCTACGAACCCCACAAAGCCGCCAAGCCAACTCCCCTTTTCTCCGATTAGCCTGACAAAGGATGTAACTACTCCACCCCGACCGTTCCGGCCCATTCCATATTCAGCAATGATGAGCGGGATTGACCAGATGAACAGAAAGATAATCCAGGCAATTAAAAACGCGCCTGCACCTTCCTCTCCTCCATTTTGAGCGGCAATGCGTGGAAACCGCCAGATGTTACCAGTGCCTATTGCAATACCAAGCACACTCAGGATAAGCCCTATTTTTGAAGAGAAACGTTCTTTAGAAGGTTGGGTCATAAACAGTATTAGGTTGGTAATAGGTGTAAAGCTACTCCGTTACATATCGGATTGTGCCGGTAAAGCACTATCTTCCTACTTTGAAACCAATCGGGCTATGCCTATCATTGCGAGCCAAGCATAAAAGGTTAATAAGGAATATCCAAACTATTTTCATCACGCCGTTATTCTATGTTTTCGAATCACCAGTCGATTAATCGTAATTTAGCATTATTCACTTTCTTCAGTTCATTAGTCGTGTATGTGCTTACTATAGCACCCACCGCGAGTTTTTGGGATGCCGGAGAGTTTATAGCAGTGGCTCATGGCCTGCAGGTTAATCATCCTCCGGGGGCGCCCTTCTATTCCATATTAGGAAGGATATTCTCCATGTTCATGCCCGTAGAATATGTAGCACTGAGCATTAACTTCATCAGTGCTCTGGCGTCTGCACTCACCGTCATGCTCTTATACCTTATCATTGTTCGTCTGGTAAAAGAGTTCAAAGGAAATCCTAATGAGCTGCCTCTTATTGATAAGATAGGGATGTACGGCGGAGCTATTGTTGGTGCTCTTACGTTTGCAGTAACGGACACCTTTTGGTTTAACGCAGTCGAAGCCGAAGTATACGCGCTGTCCATGTTCTTTACCGCTATTGTGGTTTGGCTTGCTTTAAAATGGTCAGATCAGCACGATGAGCCTTATAATGAACGGTGGCTGGTACTCATTGCCTACATGTTTGGCCTGGCTATTGGGGTTCACCTCTTAAACCTTCTTGCCATCTTCTTTGTGGCGCTCATCGTTTATTTCAAGAAGCGCGATTTCGAACTAATGAGCTTTTTGATCATGGGGCTACTCGCTGTAGCTTCGTTCTTTGTGATCTATCCGGCAACCATTCAGTGGCTTCCTGGCTGGATGGATTCTATTGGAGATGCCAGTTATGGATTAATTGGCCCGGTTCTCTTCATTGTGCTATTTGTAGGAGCCATCATATACGGTATCTACTATACACAAAAGAATAAGCATCGGTTATCAAATATCGCACTGATTAGCTATCTCATGATTTTGATAGGGTATTCATCCTATTCGGTTATTATGATCCGTTCGATTGCAAACCCTCCTATTGATGAAAATGACCCGGAGACCATAGAAGCTTTTGTTAAGTATTTAAAAAGGGAACAGTACGGAGACACGCCTATTTTAAAGGGTAACAACTTTAATCCGGCTACGGGCCAAATAGACCGAAACAGTGAAAAGTTGTTCCCTCGCCGACATTCTCCGGTAGCCACGCACCTTCGGTATTATGCGAATTACGACAGCGACCTGGAGTTCTTCCTGGATTACCAGGTCAACCATATGTACATCCGCTACTTTAACTGGAATTTTGTAGGCCGGGAAGCGGATATACAGGATACTGGTTGGCAATCTGGTTTTACGGGTAATTCTCCCTACGCAAATAATCCTGCAAATAACTCCTATTTCTATATTCCTTTTTTACTGGGTATTGCAGGTATGATTTTTCATTTCTCCAAAGATTGGAGGCGGGCGTTTGCGGTGTTGGCACTGTTCATTGTTACAGGTCTCGCCATTATCATATTCTTAAATCAACCCCCTTTCCAACCCAGGGAACGTGACTATGCGTATGTAGGATCATTTTTCGCTTTTGCAATCTGGATTGGATTTGGAGGCACCGCATTGGTTGAGTATCTGAAGGCGTATACCAAATCGAATACAGCCGTAGGATATGCTGTCATCGGCCTGTTACTGCTAGCATCTCCTGTTTGGATGGCTTCCCAAAACTGGGACGATCATGATCGCAGTGGCAGATACATAGCCCCGGACTATGCCAAAAACCTGTTAGAGTCGGTAGGACCTAATGGTATTGTTTTCACAAACGGTGATAATGACACGTTCCCATTGTGGTATGCCCAGGAAGTGGAAGGTATACGTACCGATGTTCGTATTGTCTGTTTAAGTCTACTGAATACGGACTGGTACATCCGTCAAATGAGGGACCAGTGGTCTCATGAGTCGGCCCCCCTCCCTATTACGTTAAGTGATGAGGAAATTGAACAACTGACAGCAGGTTATAGTCGCTGGGAACCCCGTCAAATGAATATTCCTGTCAACAAAGAGCTGCTCAGGACGGCGTTTGCAGAAGACGGTACCTATAAAGAAGCTATTGGTGTATCCAATTCAGATATTCCCATTCTTCAAACCGGAACCAGCTATGGTATACCTGTTGATTCGTTAGATGATATGGTAAGCTGGCAGCTAAATGGCCGGTTGTTTGGACAGGACGGGCAGGGAAATAATGTACACTATCTGCAAACACAGGATCAGATGATTTTGCATATCCTGGAGAACAATAACTGGTTACGCCCGGTGTATTTTGCTAATACCGTATCGAACCAAAGCCAGCTGAATCTTCACGACTACATGCGTACAGAAGGTAAAGCCTACCGGGTTGTACCTAAAGATCTTGAAAACCCTTCCGGGTTCGGAGGTGTTATTGCCGATGCAGAACTACACCGGCAAACATTCAATAAATTCAGTTTCCAAAACTGGAATGATCCTGATGCCTATTACGATGAGAATATCAGACGTATGCTTGGAAACTATCGCTATAACTTTCTGCAACTGGCTGAGCAGTATCAAGAATTAGGACAAATCGATAGTGCAGCCAGCATGCTAAGTTGGGGTGAGGAGAAAGTACCATTTGATGACATAGACAATAACGTCTCAGTGCGTCTCATTTACGCCACTCGCTATGCTCAATTAGAACGACCGGAAGATGCCTCACGCCTTGCTGATGGGTCCTATGACATAATGGTTGAACAGTTCAAAAGTGCGCTCGCATCATTTTTAGATACTCAGACAGCCTACGAAGAAGCAAATGCTGACTTCGACGAGGCACGACGTACCGGGAACGTGAAAAAACAGCGGGAAGCCCGCCAACGTCAGGTCGTCATCTCGAACAAGATTGAACGGGTTGTACAGGACTTACAACGCGCACGTCAAACCGTTGTTCTGGCCTTAAATGTATATTACCAGTCCGGAAGTATCGACCGGGCACAGGAATTAACGGGCTTTGTTAACGATACCCTTTCCGGTATAGATTATCCGGGATTGAATTTACCGCAGGATGAAACTTCTACATCGCTTGAAATTCAGCGGTACGGGTTATAGTTTCACATAAGCTGAGACTCCAATGTCGAGGAAATAATATGATTCACGAATTCACAAAAGAAAACATCGAAACGATAGGAAACGTACTGGGTGCAGATGCAAAACCCATTGGAGACGATGTTTACCGACTGGAAGTAAAAAACGAAACCGACCAGCGCAAACTTGCCCTGGAGATTCATCTGGGTCTGGAAGCTAATGGTCAGCACATGAATATGGTTTCTGTGTATGCGTACAATACATTTTTGCAAATTCATAACTGCACAGCATTTGTAGCCAGCGATGTACTTCAACAGGTTACCTTTTTTGGGAAATCCGGAAGTAAGACATCTGGATTGATCGTAGAGCGTGCAGCAGGATGCAGCTTGTATGCTAATGTGGACGAATCGTTGCTAAACGGCGATTTTACTCAGTTACCTGAAGATTTAATGATGTGCAGTATTGCCCTTTCGTTAACTGAATCTATGGACGACGACTTCAGCTTTTAGCATTAGGCCGAAATGAGTGCCCCTTCCCTGCAGATATTCAATGAGAGTATGACAGAGCTTCCTTTTTCTGAAGAGGAAGCTCTTTTTGTATTGAAACACATCGAAGACAGCCATCATATCCGCTTCGAATTTGTGGAATTGGTTTATGTTGATGAGAAGCAAATTGTTGAAATAAATACCCGCCATCTAAGTCGGGATTATGTAACTGATATTATCTCCTTCCGGTACGATGAAGAGCCAGATAACCAGAGTATTGAAGGCACTTTATTCTGTTGCTCACCACGAATTACAGAACAGGCTAAAGAATTCAATGAACCTGAAAAGCGTGAGTTTTTACGGGTCTTTATCCACGGTTTGCTGCATCTGGAAGGATATGAAGACGATACCGTTGAAAAAAAAGCCGAGATGACCCGGCTTGAAGATTTTTTTCTGTTAAAGAGCGAGTAGTAACCCTTCCCTACTCCTACTGCTCAATCAGTTTTCCCGAAAGCTGGTAGAGCTGAATTTCAGATAGTTTGGCCTGAATTTTTAAGACTACCATATTTTGCTCAACTCTGGATATGTTCAGTTGTGCTTCCCTGAAATCCGTATTCGTAACCTGTCCTAATTCAAAGAGCTGCTTAGTACGTTCGAAGTTAAGTTGAGCTGTTTCCAGATTAACCAATTCCTTATTAAACAAAAACAAGTTGGTTTGATAGTCTTCGTAAAGATTCATTACATCACGCCGAAGTCCTTTTTGAGTTAACAACAGAGTTTCCCGGCTATTCTTAAGCTGAATCTGGGCGTTTTGTATCTCCGTTTCTCTTTGAAAACCATTAAACAGATTTACAGAAATGGAGATCCCCCCTGTAAAACCATCTGTTTCCTGGAAAACCAATTGCCCGGCTTCAAATTCATTCCGGATGTAATCGAACGATCCAAAAAGACTCAATACCGGAAACCGGCCTGCACGTTGTTGCTTCAGCGACAAATCCGTGTTCTCTGATGCTAACCGTGAAAGTACCAGGGAAGCATTATTGATCTGCGCATCTTGTATAATATCTGTTAGAACCAATTCAGGATTAAGCGGTATGTCTTCCACAAGCTGAATCTTTTCTTCTGGGTCAGCCCCCAGCTGTATAAGAAGATCCCGTTTAGCATTGGCCAGACGATTGGTGGCCTGAATAAACTGAACGCTGTCTGCATTTAAATCTACCTCCGCATTAAGTACATCCAAGCGAGTGGCATTACCTAGTTCATATCGGTTTTTCACTCGTTGCAGGCGCTCAATAGAACGGGAAATAGACTCGTCAGAAATGCGTACCGCATCCTGTTCAGCATTTACTGAGAGAAAAAACTGAATAACCTGTACGAGAGTGCTCTCAATTTGAAGGCGGCTTTGCACACCAGCCTGCTCCTCGAGATTTTTAAGGCTTTGAAAACGATAGTAATTCCCGAAACCGTCGAATAGCACATAATTTGCCTGAACAGAAGCGTTTAACGACGTGTTATTCGCTCCATTTACAACCTGGGAAATAACACCATCTTCACCACCTAAAAACTGAACTTCAGTGTTTTCTATGGATTCCTGGTATCCGCCCGAAGCAGAGAGTTGAGGTAACAACCCTGCGTTGCCGATACTGGCGTTATTCTCACTAATCTGAACTGTATTACGTGCAATGCTGATATCATGATTTTGCTCAAGTGCGATCATGATGGCTCGTTCAAGAGAAATAGGTTCGTTTAAGGTGGGCGATACATCCTGGGCATACATAGAAACGGATAAAGCCAGGCTTAAGATCATGACAGTTAGATGAGACTTATTCATTTTCAGCCTCCCATGTTGATTCTAGTTGTGCAGGTTCCACGTCGTTGGGGTTAATACTGAGTTTCTCTCCCTCCCATATCCAGTGGAACAGCCACTTATAGCTCCTTCTGAAACTATTGGAGGCCAGCAGAAAAATGGGTAAAAGGGCTAGTAACAAAAATGTTCCTACCACCAAACCATAGGCAATGGTAATGGCCATTGGGATAAGAAACTGAGCCTGGAAGCTACGCTCAAAAATAAGGGGTGCAAGACCCGCAGCGGTGGTAGCTGTGGTAAGTAAAATGGGGCGGAATCTGGAGCGTCCGGTTTCAATAATGGCTGTTTTAACATCCGTACCTTTGCGAATTAACTCGTTATAAGCATTGATGAATACCAATCCATCGTTTACCAGTATACCAATGAGAGCCACAAAGCCAAGAAAAGAGAGCAGACTGATCTGAAAACCATGAATAAAATGTCCGAGTGCCACACCTACAATTCCGAAGGGAACAATCATATATAAAATGATGGCCTGAAAAAACGACCGGAAGGTGAACGTAACAATCGAGAATAAGAGAATCAGTACCACGGGAAGCGCAATTTGTGCCGATTGTTGTGCTTTCTGAGTTTCTCTTACCTGTCCTTCAAATTGATAAGTTACTGACGGATGGGCTGCTAAGACCGCTGGCAAAGCTACATTCTCAACCTGAGCCAGCGCCTGGGTGCCCGATACGTCAAGGCTGGCTAACTCCGCCTCCACCCTGATTTCCCGTTTGCCATCCCGGTGATTGATAGCAACCAGACCCGTTGCAAATTCTACATCGGCTAATTCAGAAAGCGGGTAAGCTCCTCCATCCTGCGAACGAATACGCATATCCAGCAAATCGCTGATGTCTTTACGATCCTCCAACACATAACGGGTCCACACTTTTACTTCGGTGGTCCCCCTTTGGAGACGTTGGATTTCATTGCCAAAGAAAGCATCACGTACCTGCGAAATCACATCCCGGTTGGTAAAGCCTAATGCATAGGCTCTATCCTTAAGGTTAATCTTAACCTCGGGTTGGTTTTCATTATCTGTATCCGTGATATCCCGAAGTTCATCCAGGTTTTGCATTTCTGTGATCAATGCATTTTTAGCACTTCTTAGCTCCTCATAATTATCCGATGCAAGTGATACCGAAACCGGTTTCCCAAAAGGGTTAGTAGAAATAAAGGATAACAGCGTAGCGTCTGGTATAAGCCCCACCTCTTCCTTTATCTGTATAGAGATATCAAAACTTTGTACATCGCGTGATTCGGATGGAGTAAGGAAAAAGCTTACGGTCGCTTTATTCGAACCCGGTCCAAGTTTGGCTACGATATTTCGGATATAACCCACACTGTCGCCCATCTCCTGCTTGTAGCGTTCGTTTAATCGTATGGCTCCTTGCTCAATCTGGTTAACTCGTTCTTGCGTAACGGCTTCGCTGGTACCTTGCGGCATTTCGAGAGTGGCTGTAATGGTAGTTTGTTCCACATTGGGAAAAAACGTGGTCTTAACATATCCTCCACCAATAGCACCCAGGGAAATGAGCAGTAAGGCTAAGGCTGAGCATACCACCAGCGTTTTGTTTTTAAGCGCAAATTCAAGGAAAGGAACATACACTCCATCCCGGAGGTAAAACAGCTTCTTTTCCAGCCAGGGTTGAAACCCCTTCTCGTCCCCATTCTTTTGGTGTTGCAGATCTTTAGAGTGCGCCAGGTGTGCAGGCAAAAACAGGAATACTTCAATCAGAGAAATCAACAAAGCAGCAGATACGACAAACGCTATTTCGCTGAAGAAATCCCCTAATTGTCCTTCTACAAAAAAGAAGAACCCAAATGCAACGCAGGTCGTGAGAATTGCTGAGGTAACCGCAGGTACTACTTCCAGGGTACCGGCAACAGCAGCCTGAATAGGATTCATGCCCTGTTCGTATTTCTGGTAGATGTTCTCACCAACAACGATACCATCATCTACTAAAATCCCAATAACAACAATCATCCCAAAAAGGGAAATTACGTTTATGGTAATGCCATAAAAAGCAGCCAGCACAAACATTCCCAGAAAGGAAATCGGGATGCCAAGTGCTACCCAAAAAGCCAGACGTATCTTCAGAAAAAAGCCAAGTAACAGGAAAACTAAAAGCACCCCAAGAACACCGTTGTTAGCCAACAGATCGATTCGTTCCCTGAGGTTTATCGTGGCGTCATCAACCAGAATAGCCTTTACCGCATTGTTTTGACTATTGAACTCTTCGATATATTCCCCTAAAAAATTGGAAGCCGCAAGAATATCCTCTTCATTTGTGGTGCGTACCTGCAAGAATACCGCCGGATCTCCGTTGAGCGTCCCTTTGTTCGTACTTTCGTCAAAGGAGTCTTTTACAATCGCCACATCGCTTAACCGGACAATAGTACCGTTAGGGAGTGCACGGAGCACCACATCACGAAATCCTTTTGCGTAATAATTACGCTCATCAACTCTGATCGTGAACTCGAGGCGTTCACCTCTTATGATTCCGCCAGTAACCCGGATATTTGATGCTGCTACAGCGTTGCTTACATCTGCAAACGTGAGCCCATAGGAACGAAGGGCATCTTCACTAAGCTCAATTTGTATTTCCGGTTCGGTAAAGCCGCTGAGTTCAATTTGAGACAATCCGTCGTAGGCAAGCAACGCATCTTCAAAAGAATCGATGGTACTCTTTAACGTGGTAGGCGATACGTTTCCGGTTAGCGCGATCTGCCCTACCTCATTCACAGGTTCTTCTTTAAATACAACAACCCTTTCCAGTCCAACGGGGAACGAGCTAATACGATCTACCGCATTTTTAACGTCCTGCAAAACCACATTAGGATCTTGTTTTGGTAATAATTCTACCCGAACCGAACCAAAATTCTCTTGAGAAACAGAGGTTACCCGGTCCACTCCTTTTGTTCCTTCCAGGTTCTCTTCAATCTTAAGTACTACACCTTCCTCCACTTCTTCTGGTGATGCACCGGGATAGGTAGCTTCAATCACAATAAACTGTACATCTCTCTGAGGAAAAAAAGATGAAGATAAGCTTAAAGCTGCCAGCAACCCAAATAGGATAAAAAGCAAAATTCCAAGGTTTACCAGGATCACATGTCTGGTGAAAAATTTGATTATGGGACTCATCGGTCTAACCTATTTCAAGATTGGTGTTACCGCCGTGCCTTCAAAAGCGGCATCGCGAAATTCATCAATCACTAAATCGCCCGGATACAGACCAGAAACGATGGTACTGTCCTGAACGGTGGACAGGATATTTACCGGTCGGATCACCGCTACCTCATTTTGAACAACGAAAATCATCTCGTTTCGGACCAGCGCTTTCGTTGCCACTTTTTGAGCATTCTCGAATTTTCTTCCGGTTATAGTGCCGGTCACATACTCACCCGGTAATACGCCATCGCTTTTTATATTCAGATACACCAGTAAGGTCTGTGTGGTTGGATCAACCTGAGCATTTATTCTGGAAACGGTGGCTTTTAAAGAGGTCGTACTGCTCCCCTCCAGGCTTATCGATACCTGGTCTGCAATGCTGATAAAGTTGCGGTCTTCCGCCTTGATGGAGGCCTCAATTTCATATTCCCCCGTTCGTATAAACGTACCAAGTTTTTGATTCGAACGTACCAGTGTTCCCGGGTTAATCAGACTTTCAGTAAGAGATCCGTTAAATGGGGCTTTAATGGTGTATTTGGAAAGGCGAACCTCACTCTGCTTAATAGAATAATAGGT
>JBCBST010000033.1:0-28745 GCA_039819115.1 Bacteroidota bacterium | reverse complement strand
CTTATCTTTGAATCTTTTTTTCTTTCCCTCGTATGGTTCGTCAATTAAAATTAAGGGCAATGACCTATGAAACCCATGTTCAATAAAGCGGAGATCAGGGCGGTACTTAGTAAGGCTTCTGAGATACAATCTCAACGAGAGCTGTTTGGGGATCAAGACAAACTTACACAGGAAGAACTCATACAGGTAGCAGAAGCGGCTGGTATTGACCGCACTTCCGTGCTTGAGGCCCTCCAAAACATGGATAAGCCTACATTTAATCATTCCTATAACTGGCTGGAGGGTACCAGTCGTTTACAAGAAGTAGCGGTGGTGAATGAGATGATGACCGACGACCAATGGGAAGATGTGGTTCGGGAAATCAGGCGGGTAACCGGGGGAATTGGCAAAATCTCTAAAGAAGGAAGCTCATACGAATGGGAGCAGCGAAGATCAGAAATTGGATATAAGCATATTTCTGTAACCCCTAAACAGGGTAAAACAGAGATTCAGCTGGTTAACTCTTGGAATGGAGTACGCTTCGTATCCGGGTTCGTTATTTATTTTGCTCTTTTCTTTATTCTGGCAATCGGCCTCAAAGGCAACATCCCAAAATCGGTGGGCATTCTGACCGCTTTCTTTGGCTCAGGTATCATCGGATTTCCGATACACCGTCTGTTTCTGAATTCCTATTTCAAACGACAGAAAGACCAGCTTGATACGTTGGTTTCAGGTATCACTAAACGCATTAAAGCATTATCACAGGGTAGCCGAGATATTGTAATCCCTGAAAAGGAGGGTTTAAATGAGGAGTATTCAAACTCAGTTTCTCAAAAAACCCGGATACCTCAGAATTAAAGCGCTTTGATTTTTAAAGCATCCACAGCCGCATCCAGATTACAAGTACCATCCTGGTAGCAGCTAATCCAGAAGTGAACGGTGTTTCTTCGGCGCTGAACGAACTCATCAGAAGTACAATACCTGCCTTTTAGCTCGGCAATCATCCCCTTCACATCGTCATAGATCTCAATTTTAAGACGATCCGGAATGGCTGACCAACCTAGTAAGTCAAAAGCTTGCTGCATTTCAGCAAAGTCTGCTTTTGCCTGCTGCTTTATGCTATCGAGCATAGGAACCACAAACATAGCAGGAACATTGGATTTTGATGAAGATGGAGTGGATAGTGCTTGTGAAGTCATGATAGTGGCGTTTGATTATTTAATTTGATCAAAGCTACACACACGGAGTGACAACATAGTGTCACCCTATTTCACAAAAACATTTACTCCGTATAAATACTTTTCTTGGCAGCCAGTAAGGTATTCTTCATCAGCATAGCTACCGTCATCGGTCCTACACCGCCAGGTACCGGGGTAATCCAACTGGCTTTCTTTTGAACCGATTCGAAATCCACATCTCCAACCAGTTTATATCCTTTCTCAGAATGCTCATCGGCCACCCTATTGATGCCTATATCCACCACGACAGCCCCTTCTTTTACCATTTCGGCTTTAATCAAACTCGGTTGACCTGCCGCCACGATCAGAATATCGGCGTTAATGGTGTGTAGGGTTAAATCGCGGGTGTACTTGTGGCAGATTGTGGTAGTAGCCTTGCCCGATGCATTTTCTCTGGACAGCATGGTTGCCATAGGAGAGCCCACAATATTACTGGCACCCACCACAACGGCGTGTTTGGCTTTTACGGTTATGCTGTAGTGCTTAAATAGTTCCATAACACCTGCCGGTGTACAGCTTTTGAAGCAGGGCTGATCCAGGGCCAGCCGGCCCACATTCATAGGATGAAACCCATCCACGTCTTTGCGATGGTCAATTGTCTCAATCACATCGTGTGAACTTAAATGTGATGGCAATGGAAGCTGAACCAAAATACCATCTACCGCATCATCCTGATTGTACTGCCTGATTACCGATTTGAGCTCTTTTGCGGAAATGGTGTCCTGTAGAATCTTGGTATGCGTTTGTATACCCACGTCTTCGCAGGCCCTGGTTTTCGCCCCGATATACACTTTTGAAGCAGGATCATCCCCAACCAGTATAACTTGCAAAAAGGGAGCCCTGTTGCCATTACTCATCCATTCCTGCACATCCTCACGAACCCGGTTCCGAACCAGCTCAGCTACTTTTTTTCCGTCAATGATTTCTGCACTCATGCGTCCCTTTCCAGTTTATATTTATTGATTTTGTTGTACAGGTGGCTGCGTTGAATTCCGATGGCATCTGCGGTTTCACTAATATTCCACCCATACTTTTTGAGCTGATGTACTAAAAATAACCGTTCTGATGATTCTTTGAAGGCTTGAAAACCATCAATTTGCTCTACCATATTCGGCAATCCCATTTCCGGCTGGTCCTGATCCAGCACCTGTTGTACCGTGCTACGGTCTATCACACCATCGGGTGCCAGGATAGAAAGTCGCTCAATGGCATTATACAATTCCCGAACATTACCCGACCAGCCATACTGTTTTAATTGAGTTAATCCATCGCCTGTAAAATGAACATGGCTAAACGAAACGTCTCGTTGCTGAACGCTTGCCAATACCGCTTCAGCAATGATCGGGATATCCTCTCTGCGATCACGCAAAGGAGGAACGACAATAGGAATCACATTTAAGCGATGATAAAGATCTTCCCGAAATTCACCTTGGGCAATAGCTTTTGAGAGGTCTTTATTGGTAGCTGACAGAATACGCACATTGATAGGTACCGACTCATTTCCCCCTACCCTCTGTAAGCATGATTCCTGAAGCACACGAAGCAGCTTAACCTGCGCACTCAAAGGCATATCCCCAATTTCGTCCAAAAACAGGGTTCCGTTGTTTGCCTGTTCAAATTTCCCTATTCGCTGATGAACGGCCCCGGTAAACGCTCCTTCTTCATGTCCAAATAACTCACTTTCTATGAGTTCGGCAGGAATAGCAGCGCAGTTAACAGCAACAAACGGGCGGAGCACCCGCTTACTTTTTGCATGAATCCACTGAGCTACTAATTCTTTTCCGGTTCCATTTTCACCAGTAATCAGTACCCTGGAATCGGTTGGGCTAACTCTGGATATCAAATCCTTAACATGGGTCATAGCTTTACTGCTACCTACCATCTCGGAAGGCTTCGGAAACCGACGTTTCAGATGTGTCATTTCCACTTTTAACTGCCTTTCTACCAATGCATTACGAACTGAAATTAACAACCTATTTAAGTCCGGTGGTTTTTGTATAAAGTCGAAAGCACCAATTTTTGTAGCTTCTACCGCATGGTCTATAGATCCATGTCCCGATATCATGATAACCGATACTTCCGGATCTGTTTCCTTCAAAGCTTTCAGAGTCTCAATCCCGTCCATCCCCTTCATTTTTATATCAAGCAGTATACCATCTACCCGGTGTTGCTTATGAAGATCCAGAGCCTCTGCTCCCGATTCTGCGGTAAATACTTCATATCCTTCAAAACTCAGAATATCCTTCAACGTATTTCGAATGGATTTTTCGTCATCAACAATCAGTAATCGCATAGCGTCAGTTTCCATAATACGTATACAAATATTCTATCCATTGTTCATGAATACGATCAACTTCTTTTAGCTCACTAACAAAGTTATTGGTCATTATACTCACTGCAAGCCTCTTACCCGAAGCCGTATCCAGGTATCCCGAAAGCGTTCGTACTCCGCCCATAAATCCTGTTTTACCGGAAAACCGATTCCCTACTTCAGATCGCTTGAATCTCCAGGCTAAGGTTCCGTCCATTTGAGACACCGGAAGGCTTTTATAAAAGGCGCTAAAAGAAGGGTGATGGGTCATTTCAGATAACAAAAGCGTGAAGTTTGACGGAGTGGTTAAATTTCCGCCTGAAAGACCGGATCCATCCTGCAGATGCACCAGAGAGGTATCCAGTCCTAAAGAAGCAACTTCTGCTTTAATCATTTGAATACCCTGTTCGGTAGATGCACCACTCCCCTTTTGGAATGCGGCCATGGCCTTGGTGAACATTTCGAAGTACAGATTATCGCTCTCTTTGTTCGCCCAAATTAACAGTTCCGATACCGGTGCAGAAGTGTGCACGGCAAGCGTTTGCAGGGATTGCCAATCTCTTTCGGAATAGTTGGTTCCTATTCCATCCGAAACGGATATCCCATTTTTTGAGAGAAACTTTGCAAACGAATCTACAAAAAACAGCCCAGGATCATGAATAGAAAGCGATTCTTTTTCCACATAGCCAACCGGCATGGTGCTACCCAGGTTAATGGTATTTGTTCCCAGGTTGCGATGGTAATACTCTTCGTACCCGGTACCAGGTCCGGTTATCTGTTGTTCATTAATGAAGGTAACATAATCGGTATTATCCGGGAACCAGCGTATGTCGGGTACTTCTCCAACTTCACCGTTTGCTTCCACGATCAGATCTACCGTATTGCTGTTAAAAGAAAGAGGCGATGTTTGTACCCCGTAGTAGAAGGACAAATCATCCACATCCCATCCTTTGGGATAATACCTGTCATCGAATAAGGAAAGGTTAGCGATCAGTTTACCCTCTACGCTCTGAATTCCTGCTTTCTTCAATTGATGGACAAACTGTTTGAACACGTACCAGCGATCATCATCGTAGCCCACGCCGTTTATAGAAGGATCACCTGCTCCCCGTATAATGATATCTCCCATCCACACCCCGTCTTTCAACGCTCCTGCACCATAAACGATCGTTTTAAATGTGTAATCTACCCCAAACCTGTTCAACACCGCAGCTGAAGTAAACAACTTAACGTTGGATGCGGGCCGAAACAGCTTATTCCCATTTTTTGAAAAAAGCTCGTTTCCTTCTTCGTCGCGAACAGATATGCCCCAAAAAGCCTCACCTGCATAACCCTGATCGATCAGTTCAGTAAACCGTTCGTTCAGCGCATCAGAAGAGAGCGGAGCCTGCCTTGCATGTACAGAAGGCAAACACCCCAGGATCAGAGTTAGGGAACAAAGAAATAATCTCAAAGTGAGCGATGTTGAGTTAACGCCCTAAGCTACAAAATACTTTTCTTCTTCGTCTTGAAAGGCGTCTAACACTTCTTGTACTGTTATGCATGCAACAAGACGTTCCCTAAACGATGTGCTATTCATAAGTCTGGAAATCCGGCTGAGCATTTTTATATGCGTGCTGTTAGCGTCGGTCGGTCCAACCAGTAAAAAAATGAGCCTTACGGGGTTACCGTCCAGCGAATCGTAGTCCAGCTCTTCATTTAGCAAGGCAAAGGCAGCATAGGTCGTATCCAGAACCGGTGTTTTCGCGTGAGGTATGGCCAATCCTTTACCTACTCCGGTACTCATAATGCGTTCCCGTTCTAAAACAGCTTCCCGAACCTTTTCCAGGGTTTCACCTCCCAGTTGAGTACTTAGCGAGTCAACTAATGCATTTATCGCATCAAATTTATCATCTACATCCAGCTGTGTGTGCACGGTATGATATGTGAGAAGAGAAAAAACGTTCATTGGCGGAAACCTACATCAAATTAGCTCTCAAATATACCATGCTAAATGCCATTCCTTCAAAGAATAATTCCGTTGTCTGCATCTACATTTGAAAATACGTAAACTAGGTCATGAGTAAGCTCTTACAGATACTTGCTGTTTTTACTAAAGATGCGAGAATTGAACTACGCACCAGGTTTGGTATTAATGTGGTTGCTGCTTTTGTTGCTGCCTCGCTCTTCCTGATCCTGTTCACCTTACGGGCAGAACAGCTGAATCCTACCCCAAAAAGTGGACTCGTCTGGATTATCATCTTATTCGGTTCTCTTTCGGCTTTGGGGCGCAGTTTTATTGCTGAAACCGATACCCACACCTATGATTTACTCAGGGTTTATGGAACCGGTTATTCCGTGTATGCTGGTAAGTTAGTGTATAATGCAGTGTTCACACTCATCATCAATGTGTTTACATTTACAGCTTATACTTTTCTGTTGAACATGCAGATTGTGTCATGGATGGCGTTTTTCACTCTTCTTGTGTTAGGTACGGCTGGTATATCCGGCGTCGCTACTATGACAGCCGCTATCGTATCTCAGGCCGATCGGAAAGGAGCTGTTTTTTCGGTGCTAAGTATTCCCTTATTTATGCCACTCATTTTATTACTCACACGTATCACCAAATCTGCGTTTGTAGATGGAAATCCGTTTTTAAACGAAGCCTCCGCTCTGTTTGGGTTTGCAGGAACAACGATTACGGCTGGTATTATACTTTTTGATTTTATTTGGGAGGATTAATGCACTTCGAGTTTGGAAACCAGGGCATTATCGGACAGCATCGCGCAAAAAAGCAGGTTGAACATATGCTTGCTTCCGAGAGAATTG
The DNA here is from genome assembly GCA_039819115.1 of Bacteroidota bacterium. Lineage (GTDB taxonomy): Bacteria > Bacteroidota > Rhodothermia > Balneolales > Balneolaceae > JBCBST01. Next base: position 22,409 of record JBCBST010000033.1, on the reverse strand, counting down.
GTCATGCGTATTTGATTTCAGGACCTGCCGGTTCCGGAAAAACAGCCTTTGCATTAGCCATGGCTGAGGCTATTAATGGCATTTCTCATTTATCGGATCTCGGTACTCGTACATCATCTAAAAAATCGAGTTGGTTCAGTCATCCGGATATTCATGTCTTTATCCCAATGCCTACTTCGGCATCATTTACTGAACTTCGCCCCCGGTTAGAGCTTTTGGCTAACGATCCCTATGAACTTATCGATTTTGCCCAACGCCCGAATCTGACCTCCGGTTCTGCTGCTAAAAACAGGCAGGCGTTTTATCCGATCGATTACTTCCGGGATCATATTCGACCGGTTGTGAAACTTCGACCCAATGAAGGTCAACGCATTGTTGTTATCATCACCCAGGTTGAAACCATGCGAAAAGAGGCTTCTAACTCGTTTCTTAAAATACTGGAAGAGCCATCCGACCGGCTCATGTTCATCCTCACGACCGATCATTACGACGCCCTATTACCCACCATCACGTCCCGATGCCAGCATATCACTCTTACATCCCTTACCGATGATGAAGTAAAGGACGGCTTAATCCGATTGGACGGAATGAACGATAGTGAAGCCGATTACTTAGCCCGGGTTTCAGGAGGCAATTATTCGAATACACGATTATTTGATATCCAGCGATTAAAAGAGCACAGGGAAAGTATTATCCGGTTCCTGAGGTACAGCTTTGCCCAGGACGCGGTTCAACTATCCCAAATGATACAGGACTGGCAAAGTGGAACCAATATTGAAGGGTTGATTTCACTGCTCAACTTAATGGAAACCTACCTGCGGGACCTGGTAATCTGGAGAGAAACCCGAAATGTCGCTTTGATGACGAACTTCGATCAGCTTTCTTCCATCCAAAAGTTTACAGACTCATTGGGAAATGCTTTATTGGAAGACATGATTTTTCATCTTGACGCGTTTAAGCCACAACTCCGGCAAAACGTAAACCCCAAACTTATTTTTATGGCTTTAAGCTTTCGGTTCTCTGCCTTAATGAGGGGCAAACAGCCTGTGATTGATGCAGCGTCTTCTTATAAACACTTACCTGCTTTTGTCCAATGAGTCAGCTCAGGTTTACAAAAATGCAGGGCGCGGGTAATGATTTTGTCGTATTCGATAATCGAACTCATAGATATACGCTTGAAGAGATTATTGTTTTTTCGTCTATCCTGTGTGACCGGAAGTATGGTATAGGCGCGGATGGCATCATGGCGCTACAGCCTCCCGAACGGCCTGATGTGGACTTCACCATGTTGTATCGTAATGCCGATGGCAGTGATGCCGGAATGTGCGGAAATGGTGCCCGCTGTCTATCGATATATGCACATTCTCTTGGTCTCCCCGACTCGCTACGTTTTAATGTTCATCATAACGTGTATAAGGCGATTGTAGCACATAACCAGGCGTCTATCCACTTTCCGGTAACGGTATCACCCAAGGAATTAACCATTAATGGGGTGTCCTGTATAAAAGCAGATACAGCTACGGAACACCTGGTCTTTTTTGTACCTTCTGATCAGTTACAGCAGGAAGAGCAATTAATCCGTGATGGAAGAGCGCTCAGGGAGGATCCCTCCCAACAACCCAAGGGTACGAATGTTAACTTTGTGCACCAGGATGGGACCTCCCGCATTGAGTTACAGACCTATGAACGTGGGGTTGAAAACCTAACCCTTGCCTGCGGTACCGGTGCACTTGCATCGGCCATTGCCACACACCAGGCACAGGGAGGTAAAGCGGGTACCTATTCCTACACCGTTATCGTCAAAGGTGGCCAACTCGGGGTTGACTTCACGCTGGATCCGGAAACAAAAACCTATCATGAGCTGGTTCTGACCGGACCGGCTGAATTTGTTTTTGAGGGGAGTATTGAGATTTAGCATTCTTTTCGTCGTTACTTTGGCTCTGGCAAGTGTTGGTTGTTCAGGCAGTTCTGAAGTCATAAAAAAACGGGAAGTTCCATTTAATCCGCTCAATGCCTATCTCCCTCCCAGTCAGGTTCCGGCTCCTCAATCCATTAAAACCATTCAGTTTTTCAGAACGGGATATCCCGAGGCACCCCCTATCATCCGTTTAAATCGGAGTGACGATCGGCTGACTCTTAAATTTGATGAGCTTAGTGTGGTTGGCGGGCAATTTTATCTCACATTTACCCATCATAACAAAGACTGGTCGGTGAGCAACCTTCCGTTCGATCTTTATCAGGCCGGTTTTTTTGAGCTTAATCTGGTCGGGTCCATTCGTAATAAAATTAATCGGCCGGAATACTTCAGTTACGAGATCTCCTTTCCAAACAAAGATGTACGCTTTCTGACCAGTGGCAACTTCATGGCTCACATACATGACTTTCAGACGGGTAAGATTCTTTTTTCTCTCCCTTTCTTTGTAATTGAAGACGTAGGAGAAATGGATGCTTTTGTCGAAACTATTTTCAACATCGGACGAAACGGCGGGGCGATTCATCAGCCTTTCGGAATCTATGAATATCCGGATTTCATCGATTTCCCCCAGGTTGATTTGTCGTATTCTTTCATACAAAACCGATTCTGGGGGAAGGCAAAAAACATGTTTCGGTTTGATTTCTCCAATCCGGGTCAAATCAACTTTCATCTCTCCAGAGACCAGGCTTTCCAGGGAAACTTCGATTTCATAGACTTAAATATCTCAAGGCTCGATCTGTCGAATCCCCAGGTAGAAAACTGGGTACCCGATCCTGATTTGCCCCGCCTGCGCCTGCTGGAAGACCTGTTAAACTTTAAGACCATCCGCAACCGCAGCACCCTGGTTACCGGCATTTATGAGCCTGTTGATGGGCGTTCTTCCCAGTATGCGCAGGTCACATTTGCATTAAACACCGGAAGGTTTACTCCGGAGGATAAATCCTATTACCTGGTAGGAGATTTTAATCAGTGGCGCCCGGGAACCGCTGATAAACTCAGATTTAACTCTGAAACTTCGAACTGGGAAACGCAGGCTCTGCTGAAGCAAGGCCGTTATGCATATACCTATGTTGAGCAGGTAGGAAATGAATTGAATGAGTTCATACTATCCGACGATCTCACCTCTCGCAGGCAGGAATACACCGCTTTTGTGTATTACTTTGATCCTGAGTTTAACTATCACCGCTTGCTTAAAGCCCTGATATTCAATTCGGAGGAGTAGATGTTAAAAATCTACTCCAATTGAGAAATAATGGATAGGAGGACCTGCGAACCCACTTCGGTCGTACGGCCAGCCCACATCCCAGCGGAAAGGTAACCCAAACAGGATAGTGCGCAATCCAAACCCACCACCAATTAAGATGTCTCCTTCAATATAGTCTACAGGTAGAAGCCCGTTTTGAGTTTGTGCAAAACCGGTTCGGTTTTTACCCACTTCAAAATCTAAGCGCTCGTCGTTAACAATACTATTTCCGTTTTCATCCACAAAATCATAGACAATATCCTGCCCAAACGCAGTTCCCACATCTAAGAAGGCCACCCCGGTAATGTTATATAACGGGAATAAAGGAATAGCACCAGGTACCAATGCAGCAAAGAGAGGGAACCTGAATTCTGTATTAATCAGGGCAAATTGATCTCCGTAGATAGAGTTAAACTCATACCCTCTAAGTGGTAAGGCCGGAACAGTGAAGAACGTATCGGCTAATCGATCGATAGGTAAATTGTTTTGTGACCATTGCTGGTTAATCCAGCCCAGACGTCCTCCCATAAAATAGGTCTGAGAATTAGGTCCGAACGAAGAACCTGCAGAGCCCCGTAAGGCAATGGTGTAATTATATCCCAGGTTAAGGTATTTCCTACCATCTGCTAAAAGGGAGATAAATTGCGGAGAACCCGCACCTACTCCCGGACTTCCAGATAAACTTACTGAGAACCGGCTTCCCCCACGCGGGGATAAAAAGCCAGGTAGCGTTCGGTCGCTGGTATACGTTAACGTAGGATTTAAGAATACGGCATTATTGCTTTCTGCGTCAGAGGTAAGGTTTAATCCCTGACCTACAGGCTGATCAATCGTATTATCGGTAGGTAAAAATACGTTGGAGAAATCTTGGGTAATACCAAGGAAATTAACTCCAAAATCAACCCTTCGGAATTTATCGAGAGGATATTGCATGCTAACACCACCACCAAAGTTACGAAAACGAACGAGGTCTCCGGCAAAGGTTTGATATGCTAAAGCCGTATGGAAATAGGTTACAAAATAATTCATTCTGTTTTTCAGGTACCCATACTGCAGGCTGTAATTACTGTTTTTCAGGTCGAATACTAAATTCGTACCTAATGCAATCTGGTGATCGCCCAGCAGGTCACTGATAATAAATTGGGTTGTGGCGAATGTACCAAAGCTGTTTACACCTACAGACGGGGCATACGCAATATCGGTGGTAAACTTAAGTCGATAGTCCCGGGGTTGATACCGGCCATCTTCGGTTAGATTATCATCAATACTGAACTTCTGTACATCTTCCAGAATAATGGTAGTATCCTGTAACACCTCTTCCCCGAACACATAATTACGGAAATCGATGACTCCGGTCTCCTCATAGGAATCTTCTTCTTTTTCCTGTTCTACCACCGGTACTGGTATATCTGATACCTTTTCTTCTTCATGATCATGGTCGTGATCGACGGTTGCTATGTTAACAGCATAAGCCAATGCAGGCACACGCTGGATATCCGGTTCTGCCTGTCGTCGCTTTGCCCAATAGTTGAGCGTTAACTCTCCCGATTTAGCCCGGTTAAAGGGCGATTTGAATAAAAAGATATCCAGATATCCCTGGTTAATGGAGTTAAACGCGATCCGGCTGCCATCAGCACTGATCGATAATTGAGAAGCTCCGGCCTGTAAGTCGGTTAAGGGGGTGGCAATTCTGTTCTTCAGATCATAATCGTAGATATTCTGGATGCCGTTTTTATCGGAAATGAAAACGAGACGTCCGGTCTGAGTAGCACGTGGCATGCGCTCGCTGGCATCTGTTGTACTGGTAAGGCGCTCTAACTGCCCAGCTCCTACTTCCAGACGATAGATGTCGTGCTGGTACATGTTCAAATCGCTGAGCATATTATAAGTGGTGCTATACCTTCCGGTTTCCAGTTTATCACCCCGGTTAGAGGAAAAGAAAATACTTTGGGAATCCATCCCCCAAACGGGTTCAACATCAGAGAAAAAATCATTGGTCAGGTTGGTGAGCCTTTGTTCTCCCAACTCGTACACAAAGATATCCTGATATGGACCTATGTTACCGGCAAAGGCCAGTTTTGTACCATCCGGCGACCACGACACCGAACCGATGGCATCGAGCTGACTGAATTTTATCTTTTCAACCTCACCGGTCACATAATCGATAATGGCGATATCATCACGCCCACGGCTTTTGGTAGACATGGCCACCTTTCGGCCATCTGGCGACCATGTAAGTCCAGGATTCAGGATGTTAAGCTCCTCAAACTCCGGGTTATCCTCCCCCCGAATCAACGTTTTAAGCCTTCGACCATCCAGCGTGCTGATCGCGATTACATCAAAATACCCTCGTTTGTTGGTGATGAACGCAATTTTATCGCCCTGGGGAGAAATGGCCGGGCTTGTGTTATAGGTACCATAGGCTCCGCGAGGGGTCATGAGTGTTGCAATGTTATCTGCACTTTCCCTTTCTGCCACTTCCGGGAAATACCGCCGTTTTAATGCATCCTGCCATCGATCTGATAGCTCAGGAATGGTTAACCCTAAGGACTGGGCAAACGCAAACTCGATATTCCTTGACGTTTTAATGCGTCGCAAGATCTCTGCTATTTTTTCCCTCCCGTATTCCTCGGCAATAAAATTCCAGAGTGATTGCCCTCCGCGATAGGCATAATATCCACTGAGGTATTGAATAGGTGGAAGGTAATTATTGATGACCGCATCACGGATAAACATATCCGTATTTGTATCCCAGCCAAGCGCTGTATACTCAGCTAGTCCCTCTTCAAACCAAAGAGGAAACACCAGCTGTATATTATTGGATACGATGGATGTGATCGTGCCTCCGTAAAACATGTCATTAAAAACAGCATGCACCAATTCATGATGTATGGTTCGGCGGAAATCGTTGTAATCCCCATCAAAAGGAACCGTCATCCGGTTCTTTAATTTATCGGTAACCCCTCCTATGCCCTCAGCACTTATGGGAAGATTGACCACATTGGTCTGAGAGAAATCATTATGGGAATCATATATGATAAGTTCGATACGATCAACAATCTCGTGATTAAAATCTTCCATGAGCTGCTCGTAGGCCGATTCCACACTTTGTGCTGCAAACTCGGCAAGCTCGTAGTTTTTCTCTCCGTAGTAATAGACATCGAAATGCGTGGTTTGAATAAACCGCCATTCAAAATCTTCGTATTGAACCCTGTTTTTTCCAAAATTGAAGTACTGACCAAATGTTGGAGTCGATATGATGACACCCAACAGAAGAGCAAGCGTTATATGTAATGATCTCATACTTGTAGTGAGTTATGCCAAAATAAAATCGATTTGTCGTTTCTGCAGATTTGTGCTTTCTACTGTTACCTGAATTTCGCTTCCCAGTGTAAATACCTGGCCACTACGGCGCCCTACTAAGGAGTGGCTTCGTTTGTCGTAGTTAAAATAATCGCCTTTGAGGTCAGCTACTCTAATCATGCCTTCACAATAAATATCTTTGAGGGTAACAAAAATTCCACGTTCGGTAACTCCTGATATGATTCCGTCATACGTTTCACCGATATGATCAGACAGGAATTCTACCTGTTTCAGTTTGATGGAGTCTCGTTCAGCATCTACAGCTACGCGTTCACGTTCACTGCAATGTTCACCCTCTTCCTTTAACTGTTCGTATTTGTAGGATGGACTATCAGTAGCATAAGCTTTTAATAATCGATGTACAATTACGTCGGGGTAACGGCGAATAGGACTCGTAAAGTGTGCATAATTTGCAAAACCCAACCCAAAATGTCCCAGGTTATCGGGGCCGTAAACCGCTTTAGCCATAGAACGCAACATTAACTCGTTCACAATCACCTCCACACTGGTACCCTTCACCTGCTGGAGTAGCTTATTGATTTTTTTAGGGGATACGGAATCACCTAATTCAAACTGTATGCCGATGGGTTTTACCTGTTCGGCTACGGCAGATAACTTATCCTGATCGGGTTTGTCATGAATACGATAAAAGAAAGGGAACAGATTTTTGGTGCGTCGTTTTCCACTTCGGTCTCTGAGCGTTTTAACATGGGAGGCCACTGTTCTGTTCGCCATGAGCATACACTCTTCAATTAGGCGATGAGCGAAAATACGTTGCTTAAGAACAACGTCAATTGGTTTGCCCTGTTCGTCAAGCCGGAATCTGGGTTCCGGAGAGTCAAAGTCAATTGCCCCCTCCCGGAAGCGTTTATCCATCAATATTTTGGCAAGTTTTCCGGCTGCATGCACCTCTTTTTTAAGCGGATGATCTTTTCCTTCCAAAATCTCCTGGGCTTCCTCATAGGTAAATCGCTGCTTGGAATGAATCGCTGTTTCTTCAATGGAATAATTCACCAGCTGTCCCTCTTTATCAATTTCCATAAAACAACTGTAGGTAAGCTTATCTTCGTGAGGCCTGAGGCTACATAAGCCGTTACTCAGTCGTTCAGGAAGCATAGGAATGACCCGGTCTACGAGATAAATACTGGTAGCCCGTTTATGCCCTTCATCGTCCAGTACGGTTGCCTGGCGGAGGTAATGGGTTACATCCGCTATATGTACCCCAAGATAAAAGTTACCATTATCAAGCACCTCTATGCTTAGAGCGTCATCAAAATCTTTAGCATCGACCGGATCTATGGTAAACACGATTTCCTGTCTCAGGTCACGTCTTCGTTTAAACTCCTCCTCCGGAATCTGGTCTGGTATGGCATTGGCATATTCAATGACTTCTTTTGGGAAATCGGCCTGCAAATCATTTTCTGCCAGAATAGAGAGTACTTTTGCATCATTACTTCCGGCTTCGCCCAACACAGATAGTACCTGGGCTTCGGGAAGGGCCCGTTGGTGAACCCAGCTTGCCAGCTTAAATGTCACCTTATCGTTGTCTTTTGCGCCATTCAGAAAATCGGGTAGCACAAAGAAATTGACATGAACCGACTTGTGGTCTGTTTCGATGAGAAAGCTTTTTTCACTCACCTTTTTCAGTGTACCCACATAAAACTGTTTCCCTCTTTCTACAATTTCGATCACTTTTCCCTGAGGTTGACCACTGCGCTTATTGGTTCCGGTCACCTTTACTTTTACCACGTCATCGGCCAGTGCCAGACCCAGATCACGGTTCGAAATACGGATATCATCATCCATATTCTCCACTATAACAAAGCCCGTACCCCTGGGGGTGATCTGTATTTTACCTTCTATCAAGCCCCGGTCTTTATTGCCTGCTCGCTGTTCTTCTTTAAACATAGTGATGGTTTTACCATTTCTTGAAACCAGGCGTTTAGACACCAACCGGTTTATGCATTTGTTAAGACGGATTTGGTCTTTTTTGCTTTCCAGTCGGAGTATATGTTGTATGGTTTCTATTTCAAAAACCTGAGAAGGACTGTTTTTTACGAGATCGAATACAAGTTCTTCAAGACTACTAAGTCGGTCTTTTCGGCTCATTGGCTGGTTCCGTTATCGGTTGTAGCAGATTGAATATTGGTTACGCTTTCTTCTTTACGTTGCGAACGTCCAAACATACGTTTAAACGGACGCATTAACCGATTTAAAAACCCTTTCCATGTATTAAACACTACTTTAGCTTCTACCCCTACCCCGTTTATATCCTGCGATTGCTGGGCCTGATCCGAATTATTGAAATCACTAAAGGTAGGATCCTGCCGGTGAAAGGCCGTTAATGCTAAAATTTGATTGATCCGATAGGTTGCCCCGATATCGCCGATGTTGGACTGGTTTCCGGTGATTTGTCCTTCCCGGCGAAGCACGATTTTATCGTTGTACAAACGTAATGCCACCCCTAAATCTACCTGGTTATAGGTATTAAGATTAAAGTCCACATCCAGGCTGGTTACATCGCTGTTTAAGAGTGCATTAATCTGATTACTCAACAGTGGGCTAATGATCTGACTAGATAAGAGCGGATTGAGCACGGCTCCAGTACCACTGACACTTTCCGTAAAATTCGAGTTCTGAGGTCCCCCAACCGGGATAAAGTCATTTAACACAAGTAAGCTAGTGGCTTGGATCAGTTTTTCGTCTTCATTACGATTCAAGGCATTGATCTGAGAAGTAACGGCATTATTTTGCTGTAGATCGATGGTGTTGGGTAGTCTGAAAAAGAATTCATTTTCTATCGAGGTTAAAAAACCTCCAATAGAAACCACCAGCTCCACAGGTACCCGTTGCTGCTGGGCATCTTCCAGTTGCGCTGTTGTTACCGATAGCTTATTGATGTCAGGTCTGGCCCGATACACCGCATCCACATCGAGTCGCGCATTATCCGGTGGTCCTTCCCATGAGATGGATCCGCCAGGTTCAATGCTTAATCTTCTGGACAGTATATCACCGCTCACAAACTGATAATTCCCACCGGCAACATCGAATCGTCCAAACATGCTGAGCTCTTCATTTTCGAGGATTACGCGAATTCTTCCCAACCCATTTACATCAATAACATCGCCGGTTACCGGATCAAAAATAAGCTGTACATCCATCGAGGTGGGAGCTTCAAATTGCAAATCGAGTGTGAAGCGTTCTAAAAAAGAGAGTTGAGAAGCTTCGAAGGCCAGTTCCTGCGGAGTTTTCTCCAGGTTTGTCCGCTCTTCCGATTCCTCCTCAAACGAGGATACAAACCGGATAAAGGTGTTGTCTTCCTGAAACTCGGTTTCTTCGAGCAAGGGTACTCCGATTTCAGAATAATCACCAATTATAATGGGGCCCTCACTGCGAATAGACGGGCGTAGATTGGTTCCCTCAATTCTGATCTGGCTGGTTCCATAGGCTTCACCAAAAAATGGCAATACCGGATCAAAGTTACTGTTCAAAAACTGAAACTCATCCATATTAACCGTCAGATTCATGTTATGAATGCGACTGAAGTTATTAAAATCGTACGTTCCTGATAATGTGGCCATACCACCGGATGGGTCAATCAGGTATACTTCATCAAAAATAAAACCCCGATCTTTTGTAAAGCGTATGGTTCCCTGCCCATAGTAATCAGTATTCAGAAATTTTGGTCTCAGAAATACTGCTTCGTTGTTACCCAGCATCAGGTTGGCTTCCACGTCAAAATCGTCCATATTTCCCCACACCTTGCCTACCCCTTCCGCACCACCTTCGGTTGCGGTAAATACTTTAGGTGTGGCATACAGTAAGGCCCACAAGTCCAGTGATTCAAAATCGCTGTCAAAATAAAACAGAGTATCTGTTTCGGGGAAAACGCCATTAACGGGTGCTTTCACAAACCCTGAAATAATCACGTGCTGACCTTCCCGTTCGTTACCCTCATAGTATTCCGGGTATTTTTCGGGATCGGTTGATATCATCAATCGGGTATCAAACTGCTGTTCTTCACGGTTTAATTTGCTCGACAGTGAAATATCCCCAAAGAGCTCATCATCGAGGGTAAGAGAGTCTATACCTACCGTACCTTGTATAGTTGGGACTTGTCTGAGTGATCGGGTCACAAATTGACCGTTTAAGCGGCCACCAAAATCCACCCGACCTTCTATCAGATCTGATATGCGCCGGATGTTTACATTCTGGATATTGTACCGCACGGAATCCTGCAGGTCAGGACTGAATGCCCCGTTTATTTCAATGATCTGATCGTCGTTAGAAAAAGCAAATTGATCGATAAATAGCTTTCTGCCTCCCCGATATCGTAATGCAGGGTCTCCCCGCTGTTCCCAAAAGTATTCCTGGTTACCCAGTGATAGTTCATCCACTTTAAGCAACAATTCCCGTTCATTAACTATACCAGAGGATGATATTCCGAAGAAGGTGTTCTCGCCAATCTGATCTGCCGAAGCCGTTACCGTGACCAGATCCTGATCGAGAGTGGCATATAAATCCAGCTGATTCATACTCAATACCGATGTAGATGCTTTTACTGCTTCGGCCTGAATCTGGTAATTCGTGAATGAGGTTAAGGGTTCTCCATAGCGCGCATTTCCCGTGGTCTGGAATCGAACGGAATCTAACTCAATGGTTCCATACCGGAATTCGGGATCGTAAAAATCGAGAGTGGCCAGCAGATTTTCTTCATCCACGTTCATGTTTGCGCTGATAATGGCACGTGAACGTAAGGACGGTAACGATGTGATGTATCGGTTCAGAATATCCAGATTTTTTATCCGGCCCTGAAGTTCAATATTCTGGTTGGTAGCAAACGGAATGTCGGGATAGCTCATCACACTATCCGACTCAAACAATAACTCATGCCTGATTTGTTGTTCCAGAAAGGTGCTCCAATAGGGTGCCATCGCCCATATCTCAGTGGGTACAAACATTCCCGAAACCGTTGCATCCAGAACGGTTGATGTTAAACGAATGGTCCGTTCTTCTCCGGCTGCCCTTAACACATCCAGGTACAGCTGGTGAGGAGGAAGGGTATCGCCCTCAATCAAGCTAAATGGGATGTCCAGGCTAAATTCCCCCTCTATATCGTCTAAGGTGCCGCCGCTTACGTTCAAATTGAACTCAGCTTCCAGGTTTGTCTGAGGATATGCCGAAGAAGGAAGAATCGATGCCAGGTTAACGGATCGGCCTGTTCCATTCACAGCAACTAATGGGCTGTCGCGATCTGAAAAATCAAAGGTGCCACTTGCTTCATAATTGCCATCCTGAAGCTCCCCGATTACCTCTGTAGTGATGGTTTCTTCTTCAAGGTGTGCTGTCCAGGTAAGGTTTTTAACCTGAAGGTGATTCACCGTGCTCGAATCTGAGCTGATCGTTACCCTTCCTTCTACCAGTTTTCTATTTAACATGTACACATCGAATCCTCCGGATACTCCAATCCGGCTTTCTACTGTGTGGGAAGGGAAAAAAGAATCCAGGTTTAGTTGCTGTACATCAAACTGACCATAATATCTGCTTGAACCATCCCGTGCATGTATGGTTCCTTCTGCCAGAAAATGACCTACCAGGCTTTGAATATCCATCCGTACTTCATGTTCTTGCAGGGTGCCATTAGCAGTTCCCGTTAACTCAGACCGAGAGATAATACTCGTAATATGAGATGGTATATGTACTGGCAACCGGGAAAGGCTCAGGGAATCAATATCGGTAACCTTAAAATTTGATGAATATCCTAAAGTATTATCATTCAATGGATTATATACATATCCAAATAATTCTAGACCTGTATTACCCACAGATATTCCCAAATCTTCTACTGCAATCGAATCTCTGGTTCCCAAGGCGTGAAGGGTTAACCGAACGGGGTCGCTGAACTCTTTTAACTCAGGCACTATAAATGCCCAATCGTCGGGCTGGACCTGAAACTCTCCTATATCCAAATCAAATATACTGGCCAGAAACTGATCTTTTAACTCCCCAGATAGCAAATTTACCCCATCGGCTTCCGCATTAATACGGGCTAAGGATCGGTCTACCCGAATCTGAAGAGCATTTACTTCAAAAAACTGATCGTCATTGAAGACCTGCCCTGAAACCACCATTTGTTTTATCTCATCCTGGGAGGTATTGAAGGCCAGGTTATTCAGATCAATAAATCGTTGCCGCCTGTTGTACTCTATAAATGAACTTAACTCAATGTTGGATAATACGATGTTATCATCCAATGAGTCTAAGCCGGTCACACTCCGCACTCCTTCAAGGCTTACCAAGCCGTTTTCTATGATCACAGATGGAATAAGGAATTCCAATTCCCTTTCCTCGTTCCCTGCCTCTGATACCTGAACGAGACCTGTATCTATACGAGCGGGTGCAAAAGCATTGCTGATCGCATCCGGCTCTGAGAGATTGATAGTGACTTTGGGGTTTTGAACCCGGATAGCCTCGACCTGAACCGTATTCTGAAACAACTTCCAGGGATTCACGGAAGCGTAGATGGTATCAGCCTCAAAAAGAATATGAGACTGAGTAGAATCTTCGTACAGGATCACATCCTGCACAAGAAACTGAAAGGGCAAGATCCCGTTCAGTGAATTAATGGAGATATGTCCCTGAAACCGGGTGTTAAAAGTGGTTTCTGCTTCCTGCATCAACCGTTGTTTTACCGAATTAAGCTGTAGCCCACCAAACAAAATGATCATACAAGAGGCCAGAACCACTAACAAAATGGAACAGATGGCCCAAAAAGTTGACCAGGTTTTGTGAATGATGCGGAGCGTTGCCACTAGCTAAAGATATTGATGGTATGAGTCCAGGATTGTCTTACTAAATCGAGATTCTCCACAGAGGTAACGTAGGGAAGCCCCATCTCTTTTAGTAAAACCAACCGTAATTGTTCGTTTTTTGCCTTTTTATCCCGGAACATCGCCTGGATCAATTCCTCCTCGTTTCCTTCCAGCGATTCGAGCGTGAACGAATGAAGATGAATTAAATCGTTAAGTATATCTTCATTTACCTTGTTCCCCAACCGGTTAGACATATTCAAAGCCGCAATCATACCTGCAAATACGGCCTCACCATGTGTAAATGTTTTATAGTCACCCAGTCGTTCAATGGCATGACCAAAGGTATGCCCAAAGTTCAGAAATTCGCGCACACCCTGTTCTTTCACATCTTTTTGAACGACATCAATTTTGATTTGAGCGCATCGGCTGATCAGGCTACTCCAGGCTTCCGGATGCTCAAATCCTACGTCGGTTATCAGTTTCTTGGTGAGATCCAGAATCGAAGGATCATGAATAAACGCGCATTTCAGAACCTCACTTAACCCGGTTACCCATTCCTTTTCGGGTAAAGTGGTTAATACCTGCAGCTCAGCACATACGACTTTAGGTTGGTAAAACGCACCAATCAGGTTTTTACCGGTAGCGTGATTTACCCCGGTTTTCCCACCAATAGAACTATCTACCATAGCTAACACGGTGGTAGGAATATGAATCAACGGAACCCCTCTGAGAACCGAAGCGGCTACAAATCCCCCTAAATCTCCGGTAACCCCTCCTCCTATTACAAAAATGGGAGTATTTCTTGATATACCGTTTTCAAGGATACTGCTACATAAACTCTCCCAACGCATAACTGATTTGGATGCCTCTCCAACAGGAACGTAATGAACCGAGACGGATCTAAACACCGCTTCAAGCAAACCGATGTACCGCTTGCCGTGAAGTTCACATACCTGCTCATCAATGATAATAATGGCCTTGGAAGAGAATTCAACCGGAAAATGAGTGCGTATAAAATATTCATCTAACGTATTGCACACCATATATTTATATGAATCATCCGATTGAGTGTGTACGTGTATTGAGTTAGACATGTCGCTTAATCTTTTCGATAACAATAGGGATCACTTCGCTGCTTTTTTTAAATGGCTTGGTTGAAATATGTATCTGCGCCTGTTGATAGAACATTTCCCGGGTGGAATATAGGCTTTTCAACTCAGCCAAAAGGTCTTGCTTTGTTTTTAGGCTACCGTCTGTTTTTCGTGCAATAGGCCGGTGGGGATTCCTCAAAACCCGATGCACAATACGCTTCAGAGGGGCGTCGATAAATACTAATAATCCATGAAGTTTGAGATGATCCACTACTTTTTGATTATGAAGGGCTCCCCCACCCAGGGCCAGTACTCCCTGATACGTACGCGTAAGATGTAGCAGTACCTCCCATTCTTTTTCCCTGAAGTAACCTTCTCCCTCCTCCGAGAATAATTCCGGAATGGTTTTTTGCTCACTTTCCTCTATTTCTTTATCCAGATCCTTAAACGGAAGATCCAGGTGCTCAGCGACCTGTTTGCCAATCGTACTTTTACCCGCCCCCATAAAACCGCACATATAAATACTTCCTTTATATCGCTCTAAACGGTATTCGTTCATACCTGAGGTTTTTTTGGTTCCACAATTTCAACTGATTCTTTTGTCACAATAACTTGTCCCGGAGCGGAGCCTTTCGGTTTTCGTACAAACTTATTCTTTGTAACAATAACAGGTGCCAGCTTCATGCCTTTTGCTTTGGAGTTATAGGCTGCATAGGCGGCAGCTTCAAATACGACTTCCTTTGGGGGCATCTCTTTTCGATTGTTCATTCGGATGATAAGGTGAGAACCGGGAACGCCCCGTGCGTGCATCCACACATCTTCTTTGTGAGCGGTTCGAATGAGCAGGTCGTTGTTCGTTGAGTTTTTACCAATCCAGATGGTGTATCCGTTTATTTCCAGCAGATGGAAAGGGACAGACTGTTCTGTTCCCTTTTTCGCCTTCTGACCTATTCCCAGCCGGGTCAGATTCGTCGACTGGGTTTGTTCCCACTCCCTGAACTCCCAAATCGTATTCAACGATTCAATTTCTTCAATAAGCTGGTTTATGTCCTCCAGTTGAGCACTGATAACGGGCTTTTTTTCTTCTGCTTGTTCAAAGGATTTTAAGCTATTCGCAGAACGCTGATAATAGCGCTCTGCATTAGCCGATACACTGAGAGCTGGATCTACAGAAATAGCGATGGGTTCACCCTTTGAATACACGTTTTCCACCTCAAACTGAGTGCTGTTCTGTAATTCACGATGGGCATTAGCCATTAACAGGTGTCCAAAACGCTCATACTCATCTGCTTTTTCAATACCCTTGTCTGCTTGTTCCAGATTACGAAGAACGGAAAGTGATCGCTTTTTTTGCCGTTTTAAGGCCTTGAGTATACCATTTCGTTGTTGAGCTAATCGCTGGTTACTGCTGGCCTCCTTATACCGATAAGCGATATACTCACTGATGGTCTCAAAGATTTCTTCCTCCTTTAGAGGAAGAATGTGGTCAGGAATCAACGTGGTGGTACCATCGGCTAATAACCGGAATACACCTTGTTCAGCAATAGCATTGGTCAATTCCCGAACACTTTGCACGCGGTCTTCTCCCGTTTTTGCTGAATATCCACTATACGCTATCCATGCTGCCAGTTGTGTTCTTGGAAGTAAAGGATTCAACCCAATGATCTCTTCTTTTGGGGTTGATGCAGACTGATACACAAAGGAAGTAACGTCTTTGGGTGCCGGCTTTACCTGGTTCAGCCAGTCATCTTCTTTGAAGCCCTCGACGAGCCTATCATCTTCTACCAGATACACATTAGCCTTATTGCCGAATACTTTAAACAACAACTCCCGGCCGGTCCTGAATCGGATGGTAAGCAGACGATCGGATTCTGCGAGGGCTACATTAGTAATGATATCTTCCTGTAACCTGGAAAAGAACTGAAGCTGATTTGACTTCTTTGGATTTCTAAACCGATCAAGAAAAAGAGCCACATTACCTGGTGCAGCACTGAACGCAAGTCTTAGTTTTTTATCACCTTTTTCGAACAATAACTCTGTAAAATTCTTAAAAGGAGTGGTGCAAATTGTAAAGCATGCACCTTCTAATTTGTCAATCAGCTCATTCCTTAGATATATTAGTTCATAGTAATTCATTTTAGGAGGGATACACTCTGATATGCACTATCCGATTTTTAATTCTATCGTAAACACCATCGATCAACAATTAGGAAAACGTGGGATAGTTCCGTTCAAGTTCAAGAAATGGAAAGATAACAAAATACATGCTACGGGGTTGGAACTGGTTTTTGAATTAGGAACAGCATCAGGATACATCCATTCATTATCGATCAATTTTGATTGGGATAGCTTCCGGGAAACCCGGCTGGCTGCAAATATGGAAGGGATGGAAGAGCACCCCCTTCTTTCTGTAGATACGTTGGTGGAAACCAGTGTAAACCCGACGATCGATGTCGAATTATGTTGGTACTTCGACGGGCTTCGCTGTCAACCCAATAGCCCCCTCACCCATAGCAACCACCGCATTGAGCATGCCAGCCAATGGATGGAATCCTTAAGTAAAGAAGTGAACGACTTGCTTGGGGCATCAGACATTATCACCCGATGGCATATCGAAGTGGAAGGCGACGATCGGGGGCGATATCTGTCTGCCATCAACCTTATCTCGTACTTCCAGTACAGGATGGGAGATTTGACCAGTGTAAACGAGGTTCAGCATTTTGTAAGCCGGAAGCTTCAGGACCTGTTGCTGAAAGCTAACCGTGTAATGTACATCTCAGAAGATATCCTCACTGAGGCTGTAGCCGCTTAAACCTGGATATTCATCCCCTGTGAAGTAATCATCTCTCTTGACCTGAAGGATGTTTCTACGATTACTTTATAAGCATAAACTTACGGGTTTGAGTGTAGTTTCCTGCTGTTATCCGGTAGATGTACATCCCGGAAGCGAGACTTGAAGCATCAAATACCACCGAATGTGTTCCTATAGATTTACGCTCGTTCACCACCAGGGAAGCCACTCGTTGCCCCAGTGCGTTAAACACTGCCAGATTAACTTCTGATGGCTGTGGTATAGAATAGGTAATGGTTGTTGTGGGATTAAAGGGGTTTGGATAGTTCTGCTCCAGATTAAATGAAACGGGAGTTGCTGAACCTGGTTCTTCATTGGAGGTTGCCCGGAATCCACCCCAAAGCATATCCACCTCCTGCTCTGTTAACGCATAGGTATAGATGGATACATCATCCACCAGACCTTGAAAAAACTCCCTCGCAAAAGGGTTCGAGTTTCCAATCATAAATGGCCCCTGAAGCACATCAAACCCTCTTAAGCTATCCCCTGAAAATGATCGGTTAATCACTTGTTCGCCGTTCAGGAAATACCGTTCACTGTTTTCCGCATCATGAATGTATACGATATGTTCCCATCGGCCCTGAATGATGTCCAGTGTTGATTGAGTACCGATTCGGCCAAATTGATCGGTCGTGTTGAGGCTTATCTGATCCGTTGATGACGGGTTAACACTGAACTCATACCGGTTTCGATTTCCATTGGTGCCCCGTTTACCAAGAATGAAACCGGGATTGGTGCCCGTGTAGTTAAACCAGAAAGAAATAGAGAAATCCTCCACGCCAAACCTGAACGCTACACTATCACCAAAATTGATGAAATCATCTATTCCATCAAATTGCATGGCCTGGTTTGCATTACCAAAACGATCGACCCCGGGAGTTGCACCGGTTATTACTCCGTTATTTCCATTTCCCGTTCTATCCATTGCTGTGCCATCATCAAAAGAATACTCAGCAACTTTTTGCGGGGTAAGTAGCCCGCGGTCAACAATACTCCAGCCGGCATTATCAATGAGCTGTTGGCGAGCCGAAGCTGCTGCAACGGTATACCGGCTAAGACCCCCATCGAATTGTATGCCAGACTGCACCTGCTGCGCCGACCAGGAAATGAGTATGCTATCGTAATTAGCTGAAGAAAGCTGCACCCGATCAAAAATCCGGTTCATGTTTACAACAGAACTGATGTTCCAATCGGCCAGATTCTGGTTAAACTGCCGGGCCGCAGAAAACATACTACTCATCACAAGCACATTCGATACATTCCAACCCGAAATGTCCTGGTTAAACACCCCCCCTCCAAACATCAGCGACATCTGCTCAACAGAAGATACGTCCCAGCCCGAGATATCCTGATCGAATCTGGTGGCGGAGTTAAATACATTATTCATGTTGGTAACGGAGGAAACAACCCAATCACCAATATCCTGGTTGAACGACCGGGCGGCCTGAAACATACCCCGTATCGTAGTTACCGAAGACATATCCCACCCCCCGATATCCTGATTGAACGCTGTGTTGAGAAACATAAACGACATATCGGTTACATTTCGAACGTCCCAGCTTCCAATATCCTGGTTAAACCAACGGGCTCCTGCAAACATTTGATGCATATCCCTTGCCCCGATAACATTCCAGTCCGCTATGTTTCCATTAAACGCTCTGGCACCGCCAAACATCCTGTTAAACGAGCGGACCCCGGATACATTCCAGTTGTTTAAATCTTGGTTAAAAACTAACGCGCCGGAAAACATCTCATCCATGGTTTGGGCTGAGCTTACATTCCAGCTGGAAATATCACCGTTGAACTGCTCCGCACCTCCAAACATCTGCACAAAGGAAGTTACAGACGATACATCCCAGGTAGACACGTCCCCATTAAACTTATCGGCCCCCTTAAACATGCGATCCATCCGGGTAATGGTGCGTACATCCCAGTTGCTTAGATCCCAGTCTGAAGTGGAATCGGGTGCGGTAGTTCCTGAACCCGAGAACAACCCTTCCAGGCTGGAAGCCCGCCGTAAATCCGGAGCATCGGTGGCATTCACAACAAGGTTGGGGTAATTCGAAAAGGCGTTCGTCAACACTTCCCACTCCCGATCTCCCCAGGCATCGATTGATACGAGACGTGGATCATCCGGAGCATCTTCTTCGCGAATTAATGCCGGGAACGTCGCTCTGATTTCTATTTGGAACGTATCAGCCGTGGCATACACGTGGAAAATATCCGGAGCATCACCAAAAAAAACCTGACCGGAAACTCCATCCCCCCAATCGACCACGGTGTTATAGCGTAACCGATCGGGTCCTCCAAGGGTCTGAAAACGAACTGTGTCGCCGGGTTCGGTGATGATCCAGGTTGTGATAAATGGATCGGACTGAGCTTGTGTGGCCCTGGTGTTATATACAGAAACCAGGATCAGGATAAGAAAAAAGAAACGTGATGTAGCCCTCATTAACGTGTGATTAGAACATGATTTAAAAACCAAAACCTAATCACCTTCTCATTCACAAACGCATCACTGGATAAGGTGACTCAAACCAAAAGATCATACGCTCTCACATGGCCCCGAAAGCCTGTAAAGGCTGTTTCGGCACATTCCACTGGGATGGATGGTGATGCCTCACGCAAAGCATTGAATCATTTCGTAATTATCGGGAACGTAATAACAGAGTATTGTTATAAGAGAGGGCGACTAAGCGCTGAACCACCGGCATGGTTGATTCCGGGTGTTCTTTATTCCTGTTCTTCCGGATACAAAAAAGGCTCTTCGATGGAAGAGCCTAAAAATTACTTTTTCTTCTTATGCCTGTTTTTTCTCAGGCGCTTTTTACGCTTGTGCTTTGCAATCTTAGCGCGCTTTCTTTTTTTACCGCTTGGCATATATGATCACCTTAACGTTGCAGAATTCATGTTTTTGTTGGAATGGCGACAAAAATAAGAACTTTAGGCTGGTTTTCTAAATCAATTTTCTACCAGCTGGCTCACATTAACCTGTTCTTTAACCTCTTTACTGAATTTTAGAGTAGGCGCGAATTGCTCAGGAACAATTACTTCCTGGTTTGTTTTGGGATTTCGGGCAACACGTTGGGCACGCTTTACAACTTTGAAGCTACCAAACCCCCGAAGTTCAATGTGTTCTCCCCTTCGAAGAGCATCTGTTACAGTTTCCATAAATCCGTTCACAACGGCTTCGGTTTCAACTTTTGTAAGGCCAACAGTGGTGGATATTACATCAACGATATCTGCTTTTGTCATCGTATTAAAATTTAAAAGTGCATCTGAGTAAGCATGCAGGTACAATCAAAGCCTTTTTGAAATCGTTCACTTCTTCTCTTGACAATAAATTACACGGAAATTCACAATTTGATGATACAATTCGAGATTAGTGAATTTGTTTTTTACTTTGACCAACTTTATCACCACGAATAAATATAGCTTGAATGGAAGTATTTGATAAGGTTGTGCATGGTTTAAACGACGTCGTATGGAGTTCTCCTTCTGCGTTCCCAATAATGATAGCTATACTCCTGGGATTCGGGATTTTTATCACACTTAGATTAGGTTTTGTACAACTCCGAAAGTTCGGACATGGAGTAAAGACAGTGATGGGTACGTATGATAACCCGGATGACGTAGGCGATGTCAATCATTTCCAGGCTCTTACCACTGCTCTCTCTGCCACTGTTGGTATTGGAAACATTGCAGGGGTAGCTATTGCCATTCATTATGGTGGTCCCGGTGCTCTTTTCTGGATGTGGATTACCGCTTTTTTCGGAATGGCGATTAAATACACCGAGTGTACGTTAGCCGTTAAATACCGGGTGGTGAATACCGATGGATCGGTCTCAGGTGGCCCCATGTATTACATTGAACATGGATTGGGACAAAACTGGAAGTGGCTGGCTGTTTTCTTTGCATCTATGGCCGTTATCTGTTCGTTTTTAACGGGAAATGCAGTTCAGGCCAATACCGTATCCGACACCATGGCAAGCACATTCCTGATTCCCGGTTGGATCACAGGTATCGTCACAGCTACCCTGGTGGGTATCGTAATTATTGGGGGAATTAAACGAATCGGACAGGTTACCGCTCGTCTTATGCCACTGATGGCCGTGATTTATATTTTAGGCGCACTCATCATTCTATTGCTGAATGTAGGCGATATCATACCGGCATTCGGAACGATTGTACAATCTGCATTTACTCCGGAGGCTGGTTTGTTTGGAGTTGGCTCTGGTGCTTTTCTGACCACCCTGGTTTGGGGGATTAAGCGTGGATTGTTTTCGAATGAAGCAGGCCAGGGATCGGCTCCCATAGCACATGGTGCAGCAAAAACAGAAGAACCGGTTCGTGAAGGAGTAGTAGCTCTGCTGGAGCCTTTTATCGATACCATTGTGGTTTGTACCATGACCGGCTTGGTCATTATCAGTACCGGCGTTTGGCAGCAGCGCCACGATACCGTATTTGACGTGGGCAGCAAAGAAAACACGTTTGAACTATCTACGGATCGTACCGATGCCGAAGGTAAAACGCTTTATGAAATTGCACCCGATGGTACCACATTCACCGTGGTTAATGGAGTAATCACAAATGGACGTATCATAAGAAATGACTTTCCTACCGGTCCGTTGTTTACCGATAAAGACCGTGAATCGTATTTCAATGGCACTATCAGCATTTCTGGTGATGGAGGACGGATGGAATCGCAAAGTGGAGCCGTTCGTAATATCCTCTACACCGATATCATTGAAAATGGAGCTCCTTTAACAGCATTGGCTTTTGAAAAAGGACTATCTGATCTGTTTAACGGAGGTAAATACATCGTTACCATTTGTGTTTTATTATTCGGTATCTCCACAGCAATCAGCTGGAGTTACTATGGAGACCGGGCCATACAATACCTGGCTGGCGATAAGGCGATATTGCCTTACAAGCTTGTATACGTACTCATGCACTTTGTGGGGGCCATCCTCACGTTGAGCACAGTTTGGGCAATTGGAGATATTGCTCTTGGACTGATGACCTTCCCTAATATTATCGCACTATTTGCACTTTCCGGTGTGGTAGCGACGGC
>JBCBST010000032.1:0-29150 GCA_039819115.1 Bacteroidota bacterium | reverse complement strand
ATTGTCGAAGTATAGCCATTGAGCTGAAACTCGTCAGACAGTAGATTTTCATAGGGGTTTAACGCTTTCTGCATAATGAGTTTTACGATCACGCCTACAAGAACGTGGATCATACGTTTTGCTTATAGCCAAGGGTTGGGAGTTTAAACTCCGGCTTTGGAAAGGGGTAGGGGTAGCATTCTAATTGCACAGAATTCCAGAAGCGCAACATCTTCGGGAGTATTCCCGGCATTCGATGTTGTGCGGAATTTGCGGGTTAGAATGCCCGAACACTTTCCTGCCGGTCCCGAAGCCTCGGGATGGTTCTTTTGGCGGCACAAAAGAACAGAGAGAAACAGTGCTCCACCTGGCAGGCAGGTTCATGATCATGAATTACGACACCCCTGGCGCAAGCGGACGCTTGTGCCAGGTACATGGCAAGAAGCCGCCATAGAAGAAAGCACAAGCGGACGCTTGCGCTAGTTAGGGGCGAATGAAGGGCATATTCGACGAATCAGATTCCTGCCTTCGCAGGAATGACTATGAGGTTGGGGTTTGATGTAATCAAGCCAGCAATCATCAAACCTCAATAAAACCCCGTTTCAGCAGTTCGGTTTCAATTTCCCGAAAGCGTTCTTCATGCTGTTCCCGGTCGATGGACGTATAGATTTCATATAACTCACGGTCGGTATAAGCCTCTGGCTCCCGATGGTACCTCGATAGTTCGTTCTCCATGTTCTTAGTTATTTAGAAGAGCTCTAACAACTTACTATCCAAAGCCTCTCCACGCAAATTTTTAGCAATCACCACACCCGCTGAATCCAGTAAAAACGTTGTAGGCGTCACATACACCCCATACATACTCGCTACCGGGCTTTCTGTACCCTTCAAATCCGAAAGCTGGACCCAGTTCGCCCGATCCTGGAAAATGGCTTTTTCCCAGTTGGTTTTGCTCCGGTCCAGCGATACTCCGATGATGCGCAGGTTGGACTGTTGCACCAGGTCAGCCTGTGCAGCCAGGTGCTTGTTCTCTTTGCGGCAGGTCGGGCACCATGACGCCCAAAAGGTCAGGAATACGGGTTGTCCTCTGAAATCCGATAACCGGATGGTGTTTCCCTGTGCATCCGGTAAGGAGAAATCCGGAGCAGGTGCACCCACTTTGATGTCTTCAAAATTCTGAGAAAGCTCGGTTTTATTAGCATCAATGGATTGATGCTCCAGGGTTCCGTTAAACACCGAATACACGTTAAAAAACACTGGCCAGTCGGGATTACGCATGAAAAACGGGAACAGCAGACCGTAGGTAATCACCAGGATCAGAAGAAAGAGAAAGAAGGGGCGTTTTTTCATGGTTTTTTCGTTTCTTGGAAAGTAGGGTATTCAGTCATGGGTTCTATCACAAATTCTTAACATGGTTTATTGCCCGGTAGCCTGTACGTTCTTGTATTCTTAACGCCATGATTCCATGCTAAGCACCGTAAAAAATCCCTGCGACGAACTGATTATAGCCCAGGCAGGAGAAGAAACCTGCGCTGAAAAAGCTAAACCCTGGGTGCTCATCGGGTCTATTGCCGGTTCCAGCATGGCCTTTATTAATGGGTCGGTAGTAAATGTGGCCCTTCCCGCCATTCAACAGGTATTTGCCGGCTCTTTATCGGATGTACAGTGGATCGTGAATAGCTATACGGTAGTGCTGGCGGCGCTGATCCTGGTGGGAGGGTCTATGGGCGACCGGTATGGAAGGCGCAAGTTGTTCCTGTCTGGTATTATCGTGTTTCTTATCGCATCGGTGTGGTGCGGACTTTCGCCCAATATCCTCCATTTGATCCTGGCAAGGGCTCTTCAGGGAGTGGGTGGGGCACTGCTCATTCCAAACAGTCTGGCCCTGGTCAGTTCTGCATTCCCGCAAAAGGAACGCGGGAAAGCCATCGGAACCTGGTCGGCGTTTTCGGCCATCACCACGGCGATAGGTCCCATGTTAGGAGGCTGGCTGGTCGATGAATTCAGCTGGCGACCTATTTTCTTTTTAAACATTCCCATTGCCCTGGTTGCACTCATCATTACCGTTTGGAGGGTGCCGGAATTCAAAGACGAGGAGCACTCCGGGCATCTCGATTGGGGTGGAGCCTTATTAGCTGTGGTGGGAATGGCGGCCTTAAGCATGGCACTTATCCAGGCTACGGAATGGGGCTTTTCTCATCCCTATATCATTGCCGGATTAGTTTTAGGAGTACTCTGTTTTATGGGTTTCATCGGATATGAACGGATCGCAAAAGACCCGATGATGCCCCTTTCCATTTTTAACTCCCGGTCGTTCAGCGGCATCAACACGGTGACTTTGCTCATTTACTTTGCCCTGAGTGGCATGTTCTTTTTCCTACCCTTTAACCTGATCCAGATTCAGGGGTATACGGCAACACAGGCAGGAGCCGCTTTTTTGCCTTTTACCTTGTTAGTGGGCTTTCTGTCCCGGTTTACAGGCGCGTTGGTTGATCGCATAGGAGGGAGCCGATTACTCATTTTGGGCACGCTGCTGAACGGGGTCGGATATGTATTGCTGGGGGTGTTAGGGGATCAGAGCGGGTACTGGATCGCTTTTTTCCCGGGACTGTTTACAATCGGCCTGGGCATGGCAGTCATTGTATCGCCACTGACCACCATTGTAATGAATTCCGTTTCGGATGCCCAAACAGGAACGGCCTCAGGCATTAATAACACAGTTTCCAGGATGTCGGGTATGCTGGCCATTGCTGTGCTGGGTATTGTTGCGGTGCAGATTTTCTCTGTTCAGCTAAGCGATAGTTTTCAGTCGCTTTCCATGCCCATAGCTATACAAGAGCAGCTACAGGGAGAAGCCACTAAAATGGCAGGGTTGATCCCTCCCGAGGGTATTGATCAAACCCTGAAAGACCAGATAACAGGTAGCGTACAATCCTCCTTTTTGTACACCTTTCGATGGATGATGTGGATTTCTGCCGGAACAGCAGGTTTAGCCACGCTCTTTTTGGTGGGGTTTTCACGGGGTGAACAAAAAGAAGCGGGTGGTTAGAACCCGATCTTCTTTCTCACGGCATCTTTAACCTTGTTTTTGGCTTCATCTTCCAGCTGTTTCTTCTTTTTCTCCAGCTCATTCTTTTTTGCGGTAACCTGGTCGGTCTGCTCGGTTATTTTCTGCTGCAATTCTTCCGACTTTTGAGTCAGGCGGGCTTCCTGCTCTTCACGGAATGCTTCCACTTCTTCCCGTTTGGCGGTTACCCGGCTTTCCACTTCATCCCGGATTTGCTGCTTAGCCTTTTCCACTTCTTGCTTAATGGTCTGGTTCAGAGCATCCAGGAATAACTGGTCCACATTGGAGCGGATCTTCACCTTCAGCGGGCCATCCACGTTGTCGATCAATGCCGATGCCGTAATCTCATCCGTACCGGAAATGGCCGTCCGGATGATGGATTCGGTCCGGGACTTTGGCTCACCGGCTTTTTCAAAGTCGAATTCAATTTGATTGGCCACGTATTCGATTTCGGTATCGATTCGCTTTCCAACCAAAGCCAGCGTGGAGTTGATGGCACCGGTACCCTCCTTCAGATCGTAGGGGAGTAATTCGGAGGGCGAAATCCGCGTATTTTCCAGCGGGAAATTCGAATAGCTGGCCACAAATTCTTCCTTGGGTTCTTCCATTAAATAATTCAATTCACCCGTTAAGGATAAGCTGGTTTCCTCCGCATTTACCCCGCTCATATCGATTAGGGTAGGGACTCCTGTTTTCTCTTGTTCGCTGGTAATATTGGTAACGGTACCCTGCAGATCTATATCCGTTAACGTTCTTCCCGATAACTCTACATTTTTAATCCAGAAGCCGGGCCAGTTGTATTTATCCGAGAATGCATAGTTTTTACCCTCATAGCGTTCGATTTCCTCCTCTTCCTCTCCGTCGGAAAAACGGGAACCGTAATCACGGGCTTTTTGAATATATCCAAGGTACGTCTCAAAGTTCTGTAAAAGGGTGCCCGAAAACAGGTTAGCGGCCAGACTTTGCACATCTAACGTCGGCAGCTTGGCCATATCAACCGCGCTGTTGATGTCTTGCTGGACCCATTCATCAATTTGTCCCACGCTTTTTCTGGAAGCGGCCAAATCCGCCTCAAAATCACGCTTCAGCTGAGATGACGTCCTTTTAAGGGAATCCAGCTCTTTGGTTAGTGTTTGTACGGTTTTGAGTTGTTCAACGGCCTTTTTCGGGTCTTTGATTTCGTTGACGTTAATGGTCGTTACCGTTTTCTGAATGGATGCAATTCTGGCCTCGACAGGATTGTCCGTTAACGTATTTTCCCATTTTGTGTAGTTCTGCTCAAGCCCGTTTTTCAGAGAATCCATATTGCTGATGGCTTGTAAATCGAGCTCAGCGAGGAGGCTGTCGGTATTAATGTCACTTTTGATATCGTTAAACTGGGCCTGGGCATTTCCGGCGACCTGCCCTTTTACGTCAGTTATGGCTTCGGATATGAATCCAGGTTCTTCCGGTGTATCATCGTCGTCGTCATCCTCTTCCGGCATTTCGAAATATCCATCTGTGGCCCGCTCGGTATCCAATGCAAAACCCGTTGCGACCACATCCTCAATGATTACTTTTTTCCAGAACAGAGGCCAGAACGCAATGTCGAGTTCTGTTTCGCCCAGTTCGAACATATTGCGCATGGTATTGGAGGGATCGGTTACCTGCATACGATCGAATCGGAATTTCAGTGCAAACAGATCGGTATTCAGGTTATCAATTTCCACCTTGGCCGTGTTGGCCACGCTGGCCTGGTACTCAATCTGCTTTTCTAACCAGCTATCGGTAATAAAAAAGTAACCGGCTCCAATCAAAGCCCCTAAAACAACAATAAAAATAATGCCTTTAACTCTCATGATTATCCTCTCACCCTGCTTACAGTTTGGTATATAGAATAGAGTTTGGTGCCCTTCAGGGCTTTTACAATTTTCAGTTTCTGAACACGCTCATGAATCCGGGTTCGGTACTGCTTAACCAATACGATAACTATGGGAAATAGTACCGGGCTAAGAAGGAGGGAACAAACCAGGCTTCCGATTACCACGGTATTATAGAACCGGGTTAAGGCCCACCATTCATTATCGTACATGCGCGTCCATGTGGCTTGCATGCTCTCCAGTTCCAGTAAATATCCTCCAAAGGCATGAAAGGCGGGGTCGGCAAGGTAGGCAATACCGCTGAACAGCATAAATGCCAGGAACACCATGCCGATGTTCACTTTTATCAAAATGATGAATAACACAATAACCAGATTGTGTAGCGACGCAAAAGGCGTGAGCCCGATGATCATCCCAAAGCAAAAACCAAGTGCGAGTTGCCATGGTTTTGCCTCAGAAGCGAGTGCTTTAAGCAGTTTGGCAATAGATCGGAGTAAAAATAACATAAACGGAACCGACGGACGTTATGGTTTTGGTTCTTGTTTTGAGTTGAATGTATGTTTTTATAACCTAAGCGTCAGATTAGAGACCGCTTTTTAAAGATTTTTTTGAATGAATCGATTCTCCCTCTTCCTATGCTATGTGTTAGCTGTTCTGGTTGTGTCTTCCTGCTCCATTTTCCAGGATGATAATGATGACGATGAAGTCACGGGCCCGTCATTTCCCTGTGAAGATGGACTTGCGGCGAATACCTATCCTTGTTCCGATATTGATTTATATGCTGTAGTATCTCCTCAGGATTTGGGGGGCTTTAACCTGAATGATATCTGGGGCTGGACCGATCCTTCCACCCAACGTGATTACGCCCTGGTCGGTTTAACCGATGGAGTATCTTTTGTGGATATTACCAATCCAAACGAACCGGTCGTGGTTGGAAAGCTCCAGGAATCCAGGTTACAGGGTAAAACGATCATCCCTCAGGATAGTCCGGAGTATGCGGCTTGTTTTGTGGGGATCGGAGAGTCGGAATATGCTAAATCGATCACTCAGGGCTCGGTATGGCGCGACCATAAGGTATACGACAATCATTTGTATGTGGTAAGTGATGCCCAGCCACACGGCATGCAGGTATTCGACCTGACCCGGTTGCGGGGTTTTAATGGTGACGTAATGTCGTTCTCCGAAGACGTTTTATTCGAGGAAATAAGAAATGCGCATAATATCGCCATCAATGAACAAACCGGGTTTGCCTATGTACTCGGGGCAACGGTTAATGAGACTTGTGATACCGGTGGGTTATTCATTATTGACGTGAATACTCCGAAAGAGCCACAGTTTGCCGGGTGTTATGGGGATACCACCCCTCCCCGACGTTCCGCCAACTCGGCCTACATCCACGATGCGCAATGTGTCATTTATTCCGGTCCGGATGAAGAACATGCCGGGAAAGAAGTGTGTTTTAACTCGGCTGAACGGTCGCTCGTTATTACGGATGTTACGAACAAAGCAGAACCCACCACCATCGGGTTCCAGGTCAGTCCTCAAATGTATTACTCTCACCAGGGATGGCTTACGGAAGACCAGCGTTATTTTCTGATGAACGACGAACTGGATGAGATAAACCTGGGGAGAACCACCAAAACCTACGTTTTTGATGTCCAGGATCTGGATGAACCCGTATTTGTTGGGTTTTATGAACACAACACCGAGTCTATTGATCATAACATGTACGTGCGCGACGAGTACGTTTATGCCACAAATTATATCAGCGGATTACGATTGCTGGAGATTGAAGACCTGTCGAATGCTGAACTCAGCCTGGCCGGTTTTTTTGATACGGAACCCCGTTCCTTCAATGCTCCCAACCGTGAGTTTGAAGGTGCCTGGAGCAACTATCCTTTTTTTGATAGTGGAGTCGTTATAGTGAGTGATATTAACCGCGGATTGTTTATCCTTCGGCCAAATACCGATTGAGCTCCAGATTTCATGAACGAACTTCCAGTAAGCAAGCGAATCCGCTTAACAGAATCTCCATTCACCCTTTCAAAAACCGTTGCCGGTGTAATGCGCTTAAACGATTGGGGGATGGATGATCAGGGTCTGAACCGATGGATCCATCAATGTATAGAACTGGGAGTAACCAGTTTTGATCATGCCGATATCTACGGGAGCTACACCTGCGAGGAACGGTTTGGTAAAGCCCTGGCTCTTTCTCCCGAATTACGCGATAAAATCGAACTCATTACCAAGTGCGGAATTCAGCTCATTTCTGATAACCGGCCTAATACCAAGGTGAAGCACTACAATACGACCCGCGACTATATCCGGTATTCCTTGGATCGCTCCTTACAACTTCTTGGTGTAAATGAGCTGGATTTGTTACTCATCCACCGCCCGGATATGCTGATGGATGCGGACGAGGTAGCTGGTGCGTTATCAGAAGCGGTGGTGCAGGGAAAGGTAAAACATGTAGGGGTATCTAACTTTACTCCAGCACAATTCCGCTTGCTGCAATCCCGTCTTGATATCCCTTTGTATACCAATCAGGTGCAATATTCGGTAACCCATACCGAACCATTGTTCGACGATACGTTTACCTACCTGCAGGAGCAGCGCATTGCACCTATGATCTGGTCACCGCTGGGTGGAGGGGCCATTTTTACGGGGCAAACCGAGCAGGCGAATCGCATTCGTTACGTCTTCGGAGAGCTGGGTTCTGAACTAGGTACCCCGGTATCTTATGATCAATTGGCCCTAGCCTGGGTGCATCACCATCCCCTGCCCATGATCCCTGTTTTAGGAACCGGAAAGATCGATCGCATTCAAAACGCCGTGAAAGCCGAGTCGATCGTGCTAAATAAACAGCAGTGGTTTCGGGTGCTGGAGGCTTCACGCGGTATGCCCGTTGCTTAGCTTTGGGTTAAGCATTGGTCAGAAGGGTGGAAGTATCTCGGTTGCCGGGGGGTAAACAAAGCAGATTGAGTTCACTTAAAAAGACTGAATGAAGCGGCATTCTCTCTGGTTAGGACTGCAGATTACACGATTCCTATGCATCAGAACAACCTGCGTAAAGCCCTATTAATCCTTGAGTTTATCTCGCTTTTTATCGCGCTTCCGCTGGTCTTCTATTTTGATGTACTTCCGGTTCCTAAAATACCTGCGCTCGTCGTATTTACCCTCTTTTGTCTGGTTATTCTGGTTACGGACCGAACATTCGAAACCTCGGCCCTTTTAAAGTGGGAGGTAGAAGCTTCCTACATCCGCGTTATGTTAATCCGGTTTGGGTTGGCTTTTGTACTGCTATTGGTTGCAACCTGGGTATTTCTCCCTGACCAATTGTTTATCATTCCAAGGGAACGTCCCCAGCTCTGGCTTATCATCATGGTGTTTTATCCCCTGGTGTCGGCACTTCCGCAGGAGCTGATTTACCGAAGTTATTTCTTCCATCGGTTTAAGCCCATTTTTTCCCGGAGCTGGATACTCATGATGGCCAGCATAGCCTGTTTTTCCTTTCTTCATATCATCTATGATAATGCGGTAGCCCTCATCTTTACCGCAGTTGGTGGCTACCTGTTCACCAAAACGTACCAGGATACGAAGTCGCTGCTGGCGGCATCCTTAGAACATGCTTTGTACGGGTGCGCCGTTTTTACGGTAGGTCTTGGTGGGTTCTTTTACGAGGCCTTTACCGGTTAGACCTTACTGCGAAACGAGCAGGGGTATCACGTCCTGTATCTGGTTGACCAGGAAGTCGTGAGGTAATCCCTCCAGCTCTTCGCGGTCGTGAGTCCCGTACAATACGCCGATGGTGATTCCGCAATTTGCGTTTTTACCCTCTTCCAGATCAGAAGGGGTGTCTCCGATTTTTGCAACTTCGCTGGTGTTTTCCAATTCCAACTGCTCCATAATTCGTTCGATCATGTATGGATATGGACGTCCTTTTTCTACTTCATCACTGCAGGCGGAGGAGTCAATCAGGTTATGTTCATACCAACCCAGCCTGTTGGCGATAATATCAGCGGTCGATCGGCTGAACCCGGTGTTGAACGCCACCTTTATCCCTTCATTTTTAAGCGTCTGAAATACATCCGTAACCCCGTCGATTTCTTTTACCTGGTCGGATGTGTTGTAATGGTTGTTAATCTTTTGCAAGAACAGATCATGAACAGCCGTGATAGTCTCTTCGGTTGCCCGTTCGGGTGCAACTGTTTTCAGAATCTGTTGAATGGCATGGATTTTTTTTATCCCCATTACAGAGTTTACCAAATCTCTCGGAGCGTCAATTTCATGTTCCTGGAGCGCTTCCCGGAAGCACACATTTACTGAATCTTCGCTGTCATCTACCGTAGTTCCCGCTAAATCAAATACAACAAGTTTAATTCCCATAGTTCTTTTCGTTTTTACTATAGGTAAAAGGTAATTGATCGGAAATGAATAAATGTGGTTTTAATGCTCCTTAACGAAGATTTAATTTTTGACTTTTTAGAATGTTTACAAATAGTAAAAATCAGTTCACCCTGTTCGCGTACACTTTCAGTAGGGAAGTGGTCTCAGAAGTCCTGTTTTCGAGGGAATGAGGTATTTTGCCATCGAAGAGCATAGAATCACCCTCCGAAAGGTGAATGATTTCTTGCTCCACCCCGTAAATCACCTCTCCCTTTAACACATATACCGCCTCAACGTTATCATTACCGATGGGTTTGCGATAGGTGTTGGGTTCGATATGGACAATGCTGATCAGCATGTTGATGCCCAGCAGGCTGCGATTCAGTAAGTGTTCGTATTCCAGCCCCTTTGAATCGTACCGGCTTTCTATTTCTCCCTCTCCCTTCCTTGTAATCGTAAAAAGCTCTTCCCCAACTTTTTGATTCACATTCTCAACCACTTCTGCCAGGGTTGAATCGAGCGCATTGGCAATGTTCAACAACACGGGTAAGCTGGGTGTGGTACGGTTATTCTCAATTCTGGATAGAAGTCCGGCAGATACCCCGCTGTGTTCGGCCAACACCGTGAGGGTAAGCCCTTTCTCACTTCGAATGCGCTTGATCGATTTTCCAATTTCCGATAGTGATTTCTTATCCATAGGTCGTTTTTGATGAGGTAAAGCAAGCCATGACTAATCTAACACCAAAGTTTATAAGAAGCTATGAGTAGGCTAAGCAAGCAGGTATTGAATTGCATATAAGTTAAAAAAGTTTACCAATAGTTATTTTTCGGTAACACACTCGTAATCATCTCTTAATGCAACTCAGAGAATTTGGGGCTGTGGACTTATGGGTTTCAAAACGCGAGGTGATATGATCTTTTTCTCTAGGTTGGTTGCTGTGTTGTGTGTTGTTCTTGGGATTTTGTCTCCCTGCCTGGAAGCACAGACCGGCAAAATCAGCGGTATAGTTACGGAAAAACAAACCGGCGAACCATTAGCAGGTGTAACCGTTGTTTTATCCGGTACTCAGAAAGGCGCTCTTACCGATGTAAATGGGCAGTTCAGCATCATCAGCATAGAACCAGGCTCTTATGATGTCCAGTTTTCCTACATAGGATTTGCGACCATTAAGACTCAAAACGTACAGGTAAACAGCGGAAGGACCTCATCGGTAAATGCTGAGATGCAGGAAGAAGTGGTCATGGGAGAAGAGATTACCGTTACCGCGGCTCCGCCTATTGTTAAGAAAGACCAGACCTCGACCGTTTCTTTCGTATCTAAGGAGACCATTGAAGATTTACCGGTATTGGAAGTTCAGGATGTGGTGAGGTTTCAGCCCGGAGTGGTGACTACATCAGGTGGGGGGTTAAGCTTCAGGGGAGGGAGGACCCGGGAAGTGGCGTATGTGGTGGATGGAATCCCGGTACAGGATGTGTTTTCTCAGGGTGGAGGAAATACCATAGATCTGGAAGTACAGTCGGTACAGGAACTTCAGGTACTCACGGGTACCTTCGACGCCGAAATGGGAGGAGCACAATCGGGAGTAGTAAATGTGACCACCCGCGAGCCCTCTAAACGATTGGATGGTACTTTGTTGGTACGTAGCGGGGGTTTTTATGAAGGTCTGGATAACACGTTTATAGATGGGGATGTATTTAATCCTTTACAAACGAATGATGTTTCGCTGACCCTTTCCGGCCCACTATCCAGGGATAAAGAAACCCTCGGTTTTTTTCTGACCTCCCGGTTCGAAGATCGTGTGGGTCATTTAAAAGGTGAGCGCAGGTTCACTCCGGATGATGGATTTGCGCTCGCCAACTATCGCGATTGGTACATCGACCAGTTTACCATCGATGATAATACCCGTATACCCCTGGATACAGCCCGCACCCCGGGTGGAGAGGTTATTTTAACCAGCACGGGCGATACCCTCACGTTTGGCAGTGGCGATGGCCGTATCGTGGATATGGAATACAACCAGGCGTTTACGATAAATCCAAAGTTTGTATTCCGTCCCTCCCCAAGAACGAAGCTTTCACTTAACACGATATATAACCTTTCGGAGTCTCAGGGATATAACGATTCCAAGCGATTTGCCCCGGATGGACGCATCGTGAACGATGCGTATGCATGGACGAGCATTCTGACCTATAAACAAACCCTGAGCAACAATGCGGTTCTCAACCTGCGTGGTTCATACAAGCTATTAAGAAGAGAGAGTGCGGCATTCGACGATATTAATGATCCGGGATACCAGTTTGTTTCCTTTTCTGATCCGGTTACCGGGTTTTTCTTAGGGGGCACAGAGAATGGAAGAACACGGTTTGAGGAAGATCAGTGGATTTTTTCGGGTGATGCCAGCTGGCAGGTCAATTTTAATAATGAGATAAAAGCAGGGTTTCAGTTCAGGAGTAATACATTTATCACCATCAACGAATCGTTGGCCTTTTTTGATAGCCGTTTCCCGGATAACCTCCGGGAGGCTGCTCAGGTACGTCCTCCGGGTGGTACCAATCCATTCTTCGATTTGTATTTGCAGGAAGTACAGGCTTTTCAGGATTCGGTGCTGCAACGGAGAATTCGGAATGAGTTAATCGGGGAAAGCACCCGGTTTGAACAAACACCCATCGAGTTTGCTGCTTTTGTACAGGATAAACTGGAATTGAGCTCAAATCTGGTGGTTAAAGTGGGGCTTCGGTATGAGTATTACGATACAAATGGCGAATTCATCCAAAACACCCAGGCCTCTACCGAGACCTTGGGGGCCAACGAAAACTTAGGTGATGCAGCTCCAAAATCGTACCTGAGTCCTCGTGTGGGAATTTCTTTTCCTATATCCGAGCGGGGGGCTTTCCGGGTAGCTTATGGGCATTTCACCCAAATGCCAGCATACAGTCAGCTGTTTCAAAACCCGATTGATGAAAATACAACCCGCCTTCAAATTGAAAACCGAACGATCGGAAACCCGGATTTAGATCCGGAGCGTACCGTAAAGTATGAGATGGGGCTACAGCATGAGATTTCCAGTTTTATGGGAATTGATGTAAACCTGTTCTATAAAAACATTCGGAATCTTCTTGGGTTACAAATTCTGGCTACCAGCGACGGAGCCCAATACACCCAAACCGTAAACCGGGATTATGGTATTGTACGCGGCGGTACGATCTCTCTATTTGCGAATCCCAAAGGCTGGTTAAACGCGGCAGGGTTAGACGTAACCTACCAGGATGCCCAAAGCAGTTCTTCCGACCCGGGAGCCATTGCCGATGCCTTGGTGCCCGGTCTTTCTGGTCAGGGCCCCAGTGTGGTGGTAGACCGGAATATCATTCCGCTGGACTGGGATCAGCCATTAACAGCAAACGCGTATCTCGTGTTTGGGAAACCGGGCGACTGGAACGTGAGTCTGATTCACCAATTGGCTACCGGGCAGCCCTTTACTCCTTCTTTTATTGACGAAGAAAAGAATCAAAACTTTCCGGAGAACTTTCTTGATAACTCGGAGCTGAAGCCCACTCTCATCACTTTTGATGTTTCGGCCGAGAAGCAGTTCCGGTTAAATACTTCCGACCTCACGTTTCGGGTGCAGGTGAACAACGTGTTTAACTACCTGAATCAGCGAACGGTGAATTCCATCTCCGGGCAGGCCGATCAGATTGTGCGGATCCCCGATGTACAGAATCTTCGAAGCCAGCGCAATGAAGCCGTCGGGCTTTTTACCGACGCCGAAGACAATATGAGACCAACCTGGTTCTCCACTCCCCGCGAAATTTTGTTCTCAATCCAGTTGAATTTCTAAGATGAAGCATCCTTCGAACTATCACTCTCTGCTCCTTTTACTACTCCTGATTTTGGTTCCGGTGGGCTTAGCTGCGCAGACAAAAGAAAAAAGCTCCGAAGAAAAGAAAGCCAGAAAGGTTCAGCAATCCGTGGAAAAACAAATCCGGCGTTATCAGGAGCGTGATGTAAAATCCAAGTCAACATCGCAGGCATCCAATCTTTCCCTTCAGAACTTTATTCGGGGTGGGCTGCAAACGGGAAATTTGATCCAGGTACCCTACATCACCAACGTCAATATCTCAGCTGGATACTGGGGAAGTTTCGTGAATCCCAGTCGTATCACCTGGCCTAAGGGTTCCGGCGTGGAATATGGCCATACCATGAGTTTCATTGTTGCGGGGGAAGTCAACACCGATCTGGGAACTCAACAGGTTATTATATCAGAAAGTTATAACCGCTCAGGAGGAGATCAAACCAATACGCATAAGTACCAGTTTACCCCCGTCCCGGGATACTACAATATGTTCGGGAATCAGGAGTCGCCAAACCGGTTAAATGATAATGCCAACGATCGTCAACGATTACAGGATGCCGGATTCTATTTTGTGGGCGGGTTAAATGAAGATGCAAACGGAAATGGAGAGCTGGATCCCGGAGAAGATCTGAACAATAACGGGGAACTGGATACACAACTTGAAAACCGGGCCGAGTATACTTCCCAGTCGAATCTGCCGGAAACCTGGCCGGAGTTCTGGCCTCCCCAAAGTTATGTGGGTGACGACCGTCAACCCGGTGATAACCGTCCGGGAGTACGTGCCGGAAGATGGAACGGGGCATTTGGAGCGTTCGTGCGTGGCGACCAGGAATCCTATTATAAAGCCGACGACCGGGATAATGATGAGTTTCCCTATTTCCCGTTCATCAATCCGGAAACGGGGCAACCGGATACCCGACCGTGGACTGAAGGAGGGAGACGTGGAATGGGGCTGGAAGTAACCGCCCGGCAGTATCAATGGGCCAGTATTCTGGCAGAAGATATCTTTGTTACCACCTTTGATGTCGAAAACATCAGCCGTAAAGATATCCCCAGGGCTATTATTGCGATGTTGGTTGATTATGATATCGGGGGAGCCACAGCAGATAATAACGCGCTCTTTGATACCCAGGACGATATCACATATCAATGGCATACGCGGAACCTGGTCAGAAATGGATTTCGGGTAGGTTATGGGGGAGTGGGCTTTTTGGAAAGCCCGGGTATTGCCAATGATGGGATAGATAACGATGCCGATGGATTAACTGACGAAGCCCGGGATGACGGTATAGATAACGATGGGGACTGGGCACCATGGACCGATGTAAACAACAACGGCCGGTACGACAATGAAGATTTAAATAACAACTTCATCCTGGATGCAGGTGAAGATCTGGATGGTGATGGGAGTTTAACCATCGAACCCATTAATGACGATGTGGGGTCGGATGGAATCGGGCCGGAAAATGAAAATTACCCCGGTCCCGATCCGGATGGCACCGAAGCAAACGGTCGCCCGGATCCGGGCGAATCAAACTTTGAATTCACCGATAACGATGAGATCGATCAGATTGGGTTAACCAATATGGTGATTCGTACGCCCTCTGATTTTGATCGGGATCTGGATGATGATGAACTGTTTTGGGCCGATTACATACAGCCTGTACCGGAGAATCAGTTCATCATTCCAACCGAAACGGATGATATCATTTACACCTACTCGTCCGGTTTCGTAACCATACCTATAGGAACCGCTCAGCGTTTTTCCATCGCATTTTTCTGTGGCAATGATTTTGATGACATGCTTCGCAATAAGCGTACGATGCAGAATATCTACAATGCGGATTACAACTTTGCCCGCCCTCCACGACGCCCGTTCCTTACAGCGGTACCAAGCGATGGAAAAGTGACCCTGGTATGGGACGAAAGTTCGGAGCTTTCCCGTGACCCTATTTACGGCTTCGACTTTGAGATGTATAAGATTTACCGAAGTACCGATCCCGAATTCAACGATATCAAAACCATTACCGATGCGTTTGGCAACCCCTTGCTTTGGGAACCATTGGCCCAATTTGACTTAACCAACGGTCTGAGTGGCGCTCATCCCATACCTATTGGAGAATTTGGGATCAGCTACGATATGGGCACCGATTCCGGACTGGAATACAGCTTTATTGACGAGAATGTGGATAATGGAAGGGCCTATTACTACTCGGTTGTATCCGTAGACCAGGGTTATGCCCCTAACTTTTTTTCCGATGGGATATCAGAATTTGCCGATCTGGCATCCATCACTCCCACCGAGAGTTCCAAGATCATAGAAGTGGACGCTTTTGAACGCCCGGTAAATGTAGACCGTAATGCGGCTGTTGTGATTCCTCAGGAGCCTGCCGGGGGATATGTCGAGCCAAACATCGTGGAAGAAGCTCCTCAATATATCAGTGGGAACACCACAGCTGATGTAGATGTCCGGTTTTTGATTCCCGATTCAGCAAATGCCCGCAATTACGAATATGAGTTCTCCTTTACCGACGATAATACCTACTCCAGTCTGGATTCCACCCTGTTTCAATATGGAAATACCACCGGGTTCGTGTTCAGGAACAGGACCACAGGCGACACCCTCATTGTAAGTGATCCTGATACCCGTGGTAGTGCCATATTCGACACTCCATTACTGAATGCCCGTACCTACGACGGGATGAAATTCGAGATATCGAACCCATTGAAACCCCAGCCTGCTTCTGCAAACTGGGTGTTTAACACCGCACGTGGTGGCCGACCTGCGATGTCGGTTTCCGTTATTGGTGAAGACCAGGGAGGCTTAAACAATGTGCCCCGTGATTATGAAATACGGGTGTCTGATGAATTTCAGGATACGTCCCAGGCATTACAGGCGGTAAACCGCATCCCCATCCGGATGTCGTTGTGGGATATTACCGATCCGAATATGCCCGCCCGGGTACCCGTATCCCTGATTGAAAATCAGGCTAATGGGCTTCCCCAGGACGATTCATTGGGCACGTTGTCACCGGGGGATCGGGTGGAAGTAAAGTTTAACCGGGTGCTATCCCGATTCGGGATTGTCTATGCGGGTACATCCTGGGGATTCCAGTTTAACCTTTCGGAACAGGGGCAGCAGGAAATAGGTGATATATCCGGCGATTTGAATGCCCTGTACGATTCCCTCGCCTTTTATGAAGTCCGAAATCTCGAAAGCCGTCCTTTCGGAGCTGATGTGCCCCGACAGGAATTGGATAGCCTTCTTAATCTGATTGACCCCTGGTTTTCGACCGTCATTGACTCACTGACCAGCATTGATTCCTTACGCCTGGCATTTACCGGGTACGACTCTCCGGATCAGTACCGTACCCGCTTAGACGATCTGTATGAATCGGAGATGCCTCAGAACGGCGACCGTTTCGTTTTTCAAACCACTAAACCGTTTAGCCGGGCCGATACGGTACGGTTTACCGTTAACGGGAATTTTATCGAGGAAAACATCAGCGCTTCGGTGCTGGATTCAATTTATGTAGCGCCTGACCCTTATGTCGTGGTGAGCGTGAACGAGCGAAGAAATACTCAACTGCCCGGGCGGGGTGAACGTCGTATCGAGTTCAGAAGACTTCCCCAAACATGCACCATCCGGATTTTTACCATCAGCGGGAGGCTGGTTCAGACCCTGTATCACGATGGAGCTGGTAGCGATAGTTTTGAACCATGGGATTTAAAAAGCAACGATGGATTAGACGTTGCATACGGGGTGTACATCTACCATGTAGACGCCCCTGGTATTGGTGAAAAGGTAGGTCGATTTGCACTCATTAAGTAAGTAAGCCATGAAAAAAGCAGCATTCATCCTTGGGTTAATCGGCATACTGGTTTCGAACACAGGTATGGCGCAGTTAAGTTTTGTTCGTGATGTTTCAAATAAAGGAACGGTTGCGGCTTCCTTTTTAGAGATTGGGGTAAATGCACGGGCCGAGGCTATGGGAGGGGCTTATGCTGCCCAGAAAGGAACACCGGATATGGTGTATTGGAACCCCGCCGGAATAGCCTATGTAGATGGGGTGGCCATTTCGTTCAGCAATACCGAATGGCTGGCCAATACCCAGTTTAACTTCGCCAGTGCGGCCATTCCATTACCCGGCATAAAGTCAGTACTGGCAGCCAGTTTCACCACGCTGGGAGTACCCGATCAGGATGTGGTGCTCTCCAGTGGGGAGCGCACCGGGGAACAATATGATGCTCGCGATCTTGCGGTTAACATCTCGTTTGCGTCCCGCCTTATCGACACGTTCTCTTTTGGGGTTACCGCCAAATACATCAATCAACGGATATGGAGCGAGAGCGCAACCGGTATCGGCTTTGATGTGGGGGTGCACTATCAAACACCCATTAAGGGATTAACGATGGGGTCCAGCATCTCCAATTTTGGGGATGAAATGAGTATGAGCGGCCGGAACCTGATCGAAGTGATTGATCCTGACCTGGAGAACCAGGGAGTGACCAATATTCCCGTAGAATATGTGACGGATGGATTTCCTCTTCCCCAGATTTTTCGCTTTGGCCTGGCATACGATGTGGAGTTCAAAGATGCATCACTCATAACGGCTGTCGACCTGATGCATCCAACCGGATCTACAGAGAGCATGAACCTGGGTGCAGAACTGGGCTTACGTAAGCTGGTATTTATCCGGGCGGGCTATCAAAATCTCTTTGAACGGGATCAGATTAACGGACTTACCTATGGGGCCGGTATTCAATACAAGATGAGTCCAACCCGGGTGTTTTCCTTCGATTACTCGGTCTCAGATTGGGGCATCCTGGGTAATGCGCATCGCATATCAATGAATATAAACCTCTAATACCTAACACCAATCAAACCAAATCATGAAAACAAAAGCTACTGTTCTACTGCTTGCTTTCGCGTTTTTGATGAGTGCCAACCTTGAGGCACAGGTCAAACCATTCGATAGTCAGTTGTATAATCTGTACGGTTCCAACTACGAAGAAGTAGTGGACAAATTCGGAAACAACCCAGCGTTGCTCCAAAAAGCGGCCGATGAGCATGCGCTGCATACCGCCATCGGAAATGATCGAAACCTTACCCGTTTCTTTAAGCAAATGAATGGGTTCGTGGATATCAACTCACCTTATGTGGGTCGGGCTGAGCAGGAAGACAATAATTTTTTTGATGTAGCTGATAACATTGATGATGTTCTGGCTCTTTCCGGCGTAGTTAATAATGAATATACCGGACGTTTGGTAACGGGTGAGTTCAGTGCGCCAGATGATGTGGATGTGTACGAGTTTACCGTCGATACCACGATGATGTACTATTTTGCCGGTCTGCATGGAACCAATGCCGATGGTTCTGAAATGTCGGTGAGCATGCGCCTTTTTCATGAATCAGATCTAGACACCACGGTTCAGGAAGATTTTCTCGGTATTTCCGGCAATGAGCAGATAAGAGGCGATATCCTGGGCCGTGATACCGATGGTCGGGGTGGAGCAGGGCTTTTCCGCCTTACCGGCTGGACGTCGCCAATCGATGCGGAAACCGGCCGTCAGATCACCGGTCGTTTCTACCTGTGGGTATTTAATGAAGACGGTAACGTAGGTACCTATAACATGACCGCGTACCAGGTG
Source organism: Bacteroidota bacterium (assembly GCA_039819115.1). Lineage (GTDB taxonomy): Bacteria > Bacteroidota > Rhodothermia > Balneolales > Balneolaceae > JBCBST01. The sequence continues at coordinate 10,356 of JBCBST010000032.1, read as the reverse complement.
CCACTGGATGCATTCAAAGATAAAGCAGAACCCAACTACCCGTACGATAACCTGGTGATCAACTCATTAGACCCGCTGTTTGTGATTCCAACCGATGGCGTTGTACGTACGTTTATGCTGTATTCTGATACAGTAAAAGTTGTGGAGCCTGCTCTTCCTTCTCAATCAAACCAGACCTACGATCAGTTACTGGCTGAAGGTGACGAGGATGTGGATCTGTTCTTTATGGATTATGAAGAAGGTAAAACACTCGTAGTCGAAACCTTACCGTACTTCGGGTTTTATCGTGAGAATGATGGTAGCATAGGTGGCGGTAGCTCGCGTATGTCGGATCCACGAATCCGGGTTTATAAAGGAGATGGTATTCAGTTTGCTAACCGCATTGCTGAAGATGATGATGGAGCGCGCGAGCGTATGGATGGTCCAAACAACATTCATTCCCGTATTGTATTAAGTCCGGAAGATTTTGCTGCCAGTGGTATAACCACCGACGAATCGCTGGTACTATGGGTAGCTGCCTGGGCATCCCAGGAGCGGGTACGTACCGATGACGATCCGAATAACGATGTGCGAAACGTGGATAATCGCGATCCGGGTCGTATGATGTACGATCTGTACGCGTACCAGTACGATGCCGACAATCCCGATGAAGTAGAGCCAAATGACCAGGTCAGTCAGGCTACAGTGATCGCCGCCCGCGCTGATACCGTTGCAAACGGCGCGTTTGCTTCAGGTAGCGATGTGGACATGTTCCGGGTATTCCTGCACGAACACCGGATGTATAGCCTGTTTTCTGCCGATGTATCCTTAGGGGCTGCGGTTAACATCGAGATCTTTCACGAAACAGAAGCGGCTGCCTTTGATGGTACTACCGATCTTTCAAATGATATCCTTGCCGCAAACAGCATCCCGGTACAAACAAACGGTAACAATTTCCAGATTAACGGATTTGTACCGGAAGAATCCGGAGCGTACATCATCCGTCTTTCTTCGTCTGCAGCAGGTAGCTATCAGCTTGGCGTGATTGATAAGGGTGAAATCTATGGTGGTCGCATCTCTAATGAGCCGGATAACACCCTTGCCGATGCCACAACCCAGGACCCTCTTCAAATTGGTGCGGGTGCAGCGGCCCTTACATCCATGATTTTCCCGGCAAACGATGTGGATCATTACTACTTCAACACCGACCAGGATTTCACCATCACATTGCGTGGTACCCAGGATGACCTGGTTCGTGATTTTTCAGGAACCCTGACGCTGCTCGACGGTGCCCTGTCCGAGCTTGCCTCATCTTCTAACGGAGTACTTTCCTTCTCCCCATCGGGTGCAACCGATTTTGTTGTTCGGGTAGAAGCAGGCAATGCAGGAGATGTCGGATTTTACGTCATAAGTGGTGGTGAGCCGTTTGAAGAAGACGAGCCCAACGATTCATTCGCCAACGCTACACCCATTGTACTGGGTGAGCTGTACGAAGCAGCATTAACCGCTGGCGATACCGACTATTTCAGCGTGGTGCTGAAGAAAGGTTCGCTTTACTCGTTCCGTGGGGTGGATAACAACACCGGTTCTGAACTGGCGGTTGAATTCTATGACCAGGTTGACGGTACCACACTGCTCGATGATTCCGGCTGGCCGGACAATTATGATGGTAACTTCAAAATTGCCAACATTATCCCGCAGGAAACCCGCACCTATTACCTGAGAATTTCAGGAAATGCCGGAGATTATAAGATTCTGTCCCGTGAAAACGATCAGTTCTTTGCTCTCGAAAGTAAACACGAGCCGGATAACAGTATTGCAGAAGCTGCTGCACGAGGTAGCTATGTGATGGACGGTGTAGACCGGATGTTTGTGCAGTTTAATGCTGACAGCGCCCGCTTCTTTGGAGACCTGGATTACTTTGAGTTGGATGTGAAAGCAGGAATGAGAGTTGTGGCCGAAACCAAGCCGGTTGCCGGTACGACGGCTTCATCCGGCGATCCTGACCTCTGGAATCAGGATAACGATACCCGCTTACGCCTGTTTGATTCAGAGGGCGCACTTGTTGATGATAACGATGACGATGATGGCGGGAATGGCTGGTATTCTAAAATTGAATACACTGCTGGCGCCGATGCCAAGCTCTACCTGCAGGTGGCCAACAGCCGCGGAGAAGGTGGCGGAGATGACCGTTCCATGCGTCGTGGTGATTACATTCTGAATGTGGCAGCTTCATTTGAAGAAACCGAAAGCAACGATACCTTTGCAGATGCGGTGAATAACCCGCTGGCCGATGGTGGATTCGTGAATGCTACGTTTGCAACCGACGCTGATGTGGACATGTATGCCCTGAGCCTGGAAGCTGGTAACATTTACCATATCAGAACAACCAAAGAGGAAGGCGATGATGCTTCTATCGGTGCCGAGCTTTATGCTGATGGTGCAACAACAACCAACCTTCTTGCGGATGGAAGCAGCTTTAACACCCGGTACAGCGGATCGAATATTAAGATCAACTTCATCCCTGAGACCTCTGGTACGTACTTCCTTCAGCTGAATGCGCCTGCAGCATCTGTAGATCGCCCATACCGTGTGTATATGAAGAGCAACGAGATTGCCCCTCTAAGCAGTAGCTGGGAACCCAATAACACCATTGCAGAGGCTGCAGCCCGTGGCGATCATCCTTCCGATGGCTTGTTCTATGAGTACATGCTGTATGATGCAACGGTAGAAGGATTCCATGATGATCTGGATTACTACCAGGTTACCGCTGAAGCCGGTGATACCCTGATCGGAGAGGGTGCTCCATTCGATGGTGAGCTTTGGCCACGGGATTTCGATTCCTACATGTATCTGTACGATGCGCAAGGTACAGAACTGGCCGCTAATGACGATGGTGGTTTCGACTGGCACTCCCGCATTGAGTATGTGGTTCCCGCTGATGGGACCTACTACTTCCTGGTAGTTGGGCAAGACGCATACGTGCCACCGCGTAACGACGACTCTAACCGTATCCGCGACCCGGCGCGTGGAGAATACACGTTCTCTATAACCCGGTTAAATGGTAATGTGATTAACTCCAACGAAGAAGAAGTATTGGTGCAGGAGTACCGGTTAGACCAGAACTACCCCAATCCGTTCAACCCGACGACCAACATCCGGTATGCTATTGCAAACCAGGGTACGGTAACACTGGAAGTGTTTAACATTTTGGGTCAGAAAGTGGCCACGCTGGTTAACCAGCGGCAATCGGCCGGAACCTACACGGTTCAGTTCGACGCACGTAGCCTTGCATCAGGGATGTACGTGTATCGCTTAACCTCCGGCGATTATGTTCAAACCAAGAAATTGATGCTGATCAAATAAGTTTCGGTTAGGATAAATGATAAGCCGGCGTCCTGGTGGGCGTCGGCTTTTTTACAGTTCAGGTTAACGAATGGGTTTAAAAAGAATACTTTTGCTTATGGTTTTGGGAGCATGTTCAGCTGCACCTGAACCGGACTATGTGGCAAAAGTGGGTAATCAGATCATTACCCCCGAAGAATTCATGCTTAACTACGAATTCGGATTTCCACAGTATAAAACAGGCGACAACCCTAAACAGACCTATTTAAATAAAATGATTGCCGAACTTCTTTTGGCAGAAGAAGGATATCGGATTCAATTGGATACTTTGCAACGTATCCGTCATGGGGTGGCTACTATTACCGAAGAGCGACTCATTGAAGAAGTATTTCAGAAACGTGTGATGGATAACATCCGGATTTCGGAGGATGAACTTCGGGACGAAATCAACAAATCGGCCGTGTCATTTCAGTTTCGGTATCTGCCGGTAGGCAGTGAACGGCAGGGAGAGCTTGTCCGTCAAAAAGCAGAAACGGAAGGTTTTGAAGCAGCATTGGCCAGTTTAACCAACGATATTGGTGCCAGCCCCTTAACCCCCGATGATGTACAGAGTCCGTACATCCAGGCCGATCAGCTAGATCCGGAGTTATTATCTCATCTCCAGGATCTTCCCCTGAATACGTTATCAGACCCCATAGCCTATCAGGGAGGCTGGGCCTTGTTCGAAATCACCAATATTAAGCGAACCCCGCTTTCGGAATACGACTACGAGCAAAAATCGGTGAGTTATCGCAAAATTCTGTTTAACCGGAAAGCCATGGAAGGGGCTACGGAATTTGTATCCGGTTTAATGGAACCGTTGGAAGTACGTACAAAACGTCCGGTATTCACCCAGTTGAATAAAGCCATGTTCGAGTGGGTACAGGACGAAATCCCGGTACATGCTGCAGAAAAAGTCCGGACAGGAGATAAAAACTATCATACGGCCATCCGCAAAATCCTGCCCCAGGTATTGGTTGAGACTTCCGAACATAACTGGACGGTAGAAGAATGGCTGGAAGCTTTTAACGCGGGACGATACCAGCTTCGCCCGGATAATTTTGACCAGTTTACCTCCGTATTTGCAAATGTTGTGGCTCTGGTTATTCGCGATACCGAGTTACTGGAGATAGCCGACCAGGAGAAACTGGAACAGGCTGAAGGCGTGAAGAGCGATATCCAGGCTTGGTCTAATAAATGGGTTTTCCAGGAAATGAGGAGGCAGGTTCTGGATGAGGTTCCGTTCGACAACGCCAGTGTACAGGCTTTCTTTGTTGAGCGAGCGTCAACATATGGAGTGGACACCGTAGCAACACCACACCTCATCGAATTAGGTGAGCTTACCCAACGCCGGGTACGCAAGGATTACCTCAATTACTATCTGCAGCTAAAAATAGACGAACTCACTAATACCTACTCCATCACCATTAACGATGCCGTTTTAGATACGATCCGGGTTTCCGGCGATCAGCGTATTCCGGTACAACTATTTAAACAAAACTCGAATCGCCCTGCTTTTCCAGTAGTCGATCCTAATTGGTAGTCATTATGAAGAATATGAGCATGTTCCTGGTTTTAGCCTTTTTTTCCTGGGAAGGGTATGCCCAGGTGCTGTTTCAGGAATCATTCCAGACTGATCTGTCAGCCTGGGAAATCGTGGATGATCCCGAGCCACGATCAGGACCGGGCAACTGGAACATCGTGGCAGGCGAACTTCGGCAGACATCCAATATCTGGAGCTACGATCCCCCCGCGGAATTCATCTATCATTTAGGAAGTCATGCTGTAGCAGGAGATTCCACATGGACCGACTATACATTAAATGCCATCCTGCGTTCCACCGATAACGATGGTATAGGGCTGATATTCCGATACCAGGATCCTCAGAACTACTATCGGGTGCTGCTGATGAATGACGCAGGCAATTCAGGATCGGTAGGCAGCGCCATCCAGCGCATTCAGAAATTCGAGAATGGAGAACCGCGAACGCTCGCACAAAACCTGGTACAAGACGCCTATCCTTCCGGGTATTTTGCCCTTACGGCAGATGTGCAAGGCGATTCCATCAAAGCCTATCTGAACGGTAACCTGATTCTGGAAACGGAGGATACCACGTATACAAAGGGACAAATTGGGGTGTTGGTGTATGCTAACTCGGGCGCCCGCTTCGATAGTATACAGGTTACCTCAGATTTGGAGGTGTACCAGGAACCGGTTATTGAGATATCATATCCCGTAACGCAGGACCGGATGCCCTACATCCAGAATCCAACCACAAACAGCGCAGAAATAGCCTGGAGAAGTGTACAGCCACACACAGGTACGGTGGAAATCGGAATTGAAAAAGGAGTATACCAACAGATGGTGACCGAGCCAGGAGCTACCCAAAAGCATCATGTTGTGCTTGAAGGGCTGGAACCCGACACCCGGTATTTCTACCGCGTAAAAAACGGGGATGATGTTCTACTTGAAGAAGAATCGTTTAAAACAGCAAAACCTGAATCAGAAACTCAACTCAGTTTTTTTGTATTGGGGGATAGCGGGGTAGACAACGATATTCAACGGCAGGTCAGGGACCGTATGATGGCTTCTCATAATGCCGATGCTCTGGATTTTCTGATCCATGTAGGGGATGTACACCAGGGAGACGGCTCAACGTATGACGCAATCTATTTTGATGTGTATGAGCAGTTGATCCGGCAGATGAATTTTTACCTGAGCATCGGGAACCACGATACCTATACCGATAATGCAGCTCCGTACCTGGATGATTTTTACCTCCCCACGAATAACCCGGACTCAACCGAACGGTATTATTCGTTCCGATGGGCGAACAGCTTCTTTCTTAGTATCGATTCTAACATCGACATGCGGAAAGGATCTCCCCAGTATCGGTTTATTGAAGAGCAGCTGACCAGTACGCAGAGCAAGAGTGCGACCTGGCGATTTGTTTTTTTCCATCATCCCCCTTACTGTGAATTCTGGCCGGCGTGGGATGGGGACGAAGTGGTACGCCAGGATTTAATGCCGCTTTTTGAGGAACATGAAGTGGATATCGTATTCAATGGGCATACCCACGCTTATGAAAAAGGAGCATTAAACGGTGTAACCTACGTCATATCGGGAGGAGGTGGGGGAAGCCTGGATGCCTTTGCCCGCGATTTTGAACATATCACCATTTCCGAAGGGGTATATCATTTCTCCAGGGTGGATATCGACGATGATGAATTGGTGTTTGAAGCCATTGATCTGGATGGAAACCTGGTGGATCAATTCACCTTACAGAAAGCCCCTCTTGTGTCACGGGAAGAGGAATCAGCTAAACCGACAGGAATTCAACTCCTCCAGAATTATCCCAATCCGTTTAACCCGCTTACGAGTATTGAATTTCGGTTGCAAGAAGCTCAGGATATAGAAGTACGGGTGTTTGATGTTAACGGGCGGGTGATTTCCACGTTGGTTAATCAACGTATGACGGCTGGATCACATACGGTACAGTTTGATGGATCGGGGCTAGCCAGCGGGGTCTATCTGGTGAAGCTAACCGCAGGAGGGATTGAACAACACATCGAAATGACCTTGCTCAAATGAAAAATCTGGTTCTGTGTCTTGTTGTACTAATAAGCTGGGGATGTTCCCCAACCGATCAGCCTCTACGAATGAATGATATGAGGGTATTAGGAAGCCATAACAGTTACAAACTGCATATTGATCCAGCCCTCAAATCCATGATGGAAGAACAGCAACCGGGTTCGGTGTATGGGTTGGAATACGGGCATCCGTCGCTCACTAAGCAACTGGATCTTGGCTTAAGAAAACTGGAACTGGATGTGGTTTACGATCCGGAAGGCGGTCACTTTGCTACTCCTTTCGGGTATACCCGGTTGAAAGCAATGGGGCTGCCCGTTTCAGACTACGATCCGGATGAGGTTATGAAGCGTCCCGGGTTCAAAGTACTGCATGCACCCGATGTAGATTTCAGATCGAATTGCCTCACGTTCAGAATGTGTCTGAGAGAAGTGAAAGCCTGGTCGAAAGCAAACCCAACGCATCTTCCTATTGCTATTATGATGAATGCCAAGGATGGAGGAATAGATCGGGAAGGTTTTGTCCGGCCTTTACCCTTCGATTCGGCAGCATTCGATGCCTGGGATCAGGAGATTCGCGACGTTTTTGCGAGGGATCATATGTTACTGCCTGATGATGTGAGAGGCGATTATGCAACCCTGGAAGAAGCCGTGCTCGACAGGGGTTGGCCGCTGCTTTCATCAGCACGCGGAAAAGTGTATTTCATTCTCGATCACGGTGGAACCAAGTTGGAAACCTATATCAAATATCATCCCTCACTGAAAGGAAGGGTTATGTTTGTGAATGCCCCGGCTGGTACCCCGGAAGCTGCATTTATGGTGATTAACGATCCGGTGCGTGACCAGGAGCGAATCAAAGACATGGTGGCGAAAGGATACCTGGTTCGGACCCGTACAGATGCCAACACTAAAGAAGCCCGGGAAAATGATTACACCCGGTTTGAAGCCGCTAAATCGAGCGGTGCCCAGATTTTAAGTACAGATTTTTATTTACCCGATAGCTTGTTTGGAACCGGATTTCATATCATTTTTCCTGAAAATGATTAACCAGACTTGTATGAGATATCTTAGTTTATGTACCCTGATTATACTGTTAAGCCTGGGATGCAGCGATTCTTCCACCGATAACGGAACCGACGAAGTGGCTCCATCCATCCCCGATGTAACAGCCAACCAACCCAGTTTTGAGTTCTTCAGAAGCAAAGTAGTGGCAGATCTCAACAAGACAACGAGTGAAAATTATCAACTGGCAGCGATACTCACTGCTGCGGTAGAGGCCCTGATGACGGGTTTTTCCACCTTACCCGCATCCTTTATGGAGATTGCGGAAGGCGAGGAGGCCACGTTCAATAGCGGAAGATGGAGATGGGAGTATACATCGGCAGGCGGAGGTGCATCGGTCTCGGTTGTACTCACGGCTACAGTGAGCATTCAGGAAACACAATGGGCCATGTTTATATCCGCTGTTTCTCCGGAAGTAACGTTTGATGATTATCGGTTTATGGATGGAACCATTCAGAATAACGAAAACGAAGGCGAATGGAATTTCTACAGCTTTGAGGAAGAATCTACCACACCGGCGTTCACCTACACCTGGGACATTACAAGTGAGTCGCTGGCACAATTTACGATCACATTTGGTGACAGCGACTTCTCCACCATACAGTATTTTCTTAATGGTCCGGATAACACCTTGTTTATCACATCCGACAGTCAGCAGCAAAGCATGATTTATTGGAATTCGGATACCGGCGCCGGATACATCCGGGAAGGTGATAACCAGATATGCTGGGACGCCACCCAAAGCAATATAACCTGTCCATAGCTCATACTTCCATAACCCCAACTCTGATCTGACATGAGTACATTTTCCCGTCGCGATTTTATCAAAACCGCCACTGCATTCTCCATCGGATTTTCCGGATTGCGAACGGTGTTATCTCTTAGTGGAAACAATTCAATCGATGCGTTAACCAGCATCAATAAATATGGTCCGTTGCTAAAAGACCCGAACGGGATACTCGACCTCCCAGGTAATTTTTCCTATAAAGTTATATCTAAAGTAGGAGATAAGATGACGGATGGGTTCCTGGTCCCCGGCCGTCCTGACGGCATGGCTGCTTTTTCGGCCGGACAAGATCGGGTTATTGTGATCCGGAATCATGAGTTGAGTGAGGGAGAGGCTGGTAGTCGTTCTCCATTTGGGGATGGATATGAGCTGGCCTCCCAATTACCCAAAGAAAAAATGTACGATCCCGGCGTGGGAGAAGATGCCATTCCGGCCGATGGTGGAACCACGACTCTGGTGTATAACACCAAAACCGGGGAAGTGGAAACCGAGTATCTCAGCCTGGCGGGAACACTGAGAAACTGCGCGGGAGGACCCACCCCCTGGAATACCTGGCTTACCTGTGAAGAGATTGTGCTGAAAGCCAACGGGAAGTATGCCAAAGATCATGGTTACGTATTTGAAGTGCCTGCATCGGAAGAACCCCAGGTTTTTGATCCTGAGCCTATTCTGGATATGGGACGGTTCAATCACGAAGCAGTAGCACTTGATCCTAACAGTGGAGTGGTTTATTTAACCGAAGACGATTCGGAAGGTCTGCTTTACCGCTTTATCCCACATACTCCGGGAAAGATGCTGGATGGTGGACGACTGCAGGCCCTGGTAGTCACCGGCCGACCCAGTCTCGATACCCGAAACTGGGAAAGACGTATGGTAGCAGTCGGGCAGGATTTGGATGTGCAATGGCTGGATCTGGAAGATATACATGAAGATGACCTTCGTTTCCGCGGATTTAAAGGTGGAGCTGCCCGTTTTGCCCGTGGGGAGGGCATGTGGTTCGGAAATGATGCCGTGTATTTTGCATGTACGAACGGAGGGCCTAACAAAGATGGGCAAATCTGGAAGTATATCCCAAGCGAAGCAGAAGGGACTCCGGCAGAAGAAGCAAGTCCCGGAAAACTGGAACTGTTCGTGGAACCCAACGACAGTACCGTAGTTCAGCGGGCCGATAATCTTACCGTTGCTCCCTGGGGCGATTTGATTGTATGCGAAGATGGTCCTGATGAGAACTTTTTGCTAGGCATTACCCCAAAAGGAGAAGTGTACAAGCTGGGTAAAAATGCGGTTAGTAATTCAGAGCTGGCCGGTGCCGTATTTTCCCCGGATGGAAGTACCCTGTTTATGAATATCCAGGAAGACGGATTGACCATCGCTATTACCGGTCCCTGGGGGTGAGGGTAACAAACAATAATGGCCTAAAAAATTAGCTATTTAAAGAGGCTTTCTCCATTCACAGATCAGAACCTGGGACACGATGGTAACTTGTGTTGAACCGGTCTCAGTGTAGAATTTCACACCTATTATTTATCGTCAAGCTCTTTCAATTTTAAGAAATTC
>JBCBST010000031.1:0-29624 GCA_039819115.1 Bacteroidota bacterium | reverse complement strand
GTCTTTCTTCATGTACTTCATAGTGAAATCCTCAGCGGCGAATGAACAACCTCACCTTGAATAATGCCGCTATCGATAGTAATATCTTGCTCCAATTAATTCTGTTTCCTATGAACACATCCAGACCTGTATTAACCCTTTTATTAATCGGAGTGCTAAGCATGCTGTCCTATACCGTACGTGCACAAATCGATCGTGAAGCCGGAAGCGCATTTGCAACCCGATCCGAAGTGATCGCTCAACGCGGTATGGTGGCTACCAGTCAACCCCTTGCGACACAAGTTGGCCTTCAGGTACTCAGAAATGGAGGAAATGCCATTGACGCAGCCATTGCAGCTAATGCGGCCATGGGCCTCATGGAACCTACCGGTAATGGAATCGGTGGAGATCTTTTTGCCATCATCTGGCACCAGGAAAGCGGCAAGCTGTACGCCCTTAATGCCAGTGGCCGTTCCCCTCTCGGACTATCTTATGATCGGTTGATGGAAATCCTCAAAGAGAAGGAACGAGATGGCATTCCTGCCTACGATCTACTCTCGGTATCGGTGCCCGGAGCCGTAGACGGGTGGTTTGAAATGCATGAGCGGTTCGGATCCGTGCCGATGGAGGATATTCTCGCAGAACCCATCTGGTATGCAGAAAACGGGTTCCCGGTAAGCGAAGCTATTTCACGTGCCTGGAGACGAAGCGCTCCCCGCCTGAGTCGTCAGCCTGGTACATTTAAAGAGACCTTTACCTTTGATGGACGCGGACCAGAGAAAGGAGAAGTATTCAGGAATCCGGATTTGGGAAACACCTTCCGCATACTGGCCAGCAAAGGACGGGACGGATTTTATAAGGGTGAAATTGCAGAGAAGATTGACGCCTGGATGAAAGAAAATGAAGGCTATCTCCGCTATGAAGATTTTGATAAGCATACCTCAACCTGGGTAGAACCTCAAACGGTGAACTATCGGGGATATGATGTATACCAGGTAGGAGGAAATGTGCAGGGTACAGCTGTTCTTCAGATGCTGAACATCCTGGAAGGATTTGACCTGAAAGAAAGCGGGTTTGCCACGGCTAACACCTTTCACCTATTTACGGAAGCCAAAAAACTCGCCTTCGAAGACCGGGCGAAGCACTATACCGACTCCGATTTTTATGACATCCCCTACGACAAACTATTGTCTAAGGAATATGCAGCCGAGCGTAGAAAGCTGATTGGCGAGACGGCACGCAAAGATCTGACTACCGGTGTGGATGTGCTTGAAGAGGGGGATACCATTTATCTCACCACTGCGGATGGGGATGGAAATATGGTTTCCCTCATCCAAAGTAATTTCCGTGGAATGGGTACCGGTTTTGTAGTTCCGGGTACCGGATTCAGCTTTCAGAATCGGGGCGAGTTATTTTCACTCGACCCCAAACACCCTAATGTGTATGAACCCGGAAAACGTCCTTTTCACACCATCATCCCTGGTTTTGTGATGAAGGATGGTAAGCCTTTTATGACCATAGGCAATATGGGTGGGGCTTATCAACCGATGGGGCACGTGAGTTTAATTACCAATGTGATCGATTTTGGAATGAATATGCAGGAAGCCGGTGATGCCTTGCGTTGGGCCCACTCGGGATCCACCCAACCAACCGATCCGCTGGATAAAACACTCACTGAAGTGGGGATGTTAAGCATCGAAAGCTCGGTTGATCCCCAGGTTCTGGAAGACTTAAAAGCGATGGGACATCAGGTTCGGATCGGACGTAGTTTCTTTGGTCGGTTCCAGGCCATCATGCGCGATCCTGAAACCGGGGTGTATTACGGTGCATCCGAAGCCCGCGTAGATGGGCAGGCCGCGGGGTTTTAGGGAGAACTTTGATAAAAGCGATCTAGCTTAGCTCCCAGAGAAATATCCCCTTGTCATCCTTGTAATAGTCGGACAGTTCATTGACCCTTTTGTCTTGATACCCCGATATGTATCGGGGCATGCTTCGGGTCGAAAAAATCAAGAAAACCCTGCCTACCGGACAGGCAGGTCAAACTCCTCGTTTCAGAAAAAAAGGAGACGCTTTGAGACAATTATGAACTGAAACTCGTCAAACAGTGAGTTTTCGTTTGGGCTTCAAGCTTTCTGCTCAATGAATTTTGTTGTAAAGGTAAAAGATTATGGATCATACACTTATTTGACGGTTAAGGTTTGGGAGTTAAAACGCCGGCATTGGAAAGGTGAAGGAGTAGCATTCTAAATGCATAGAATTCCGAAGGTGCAACATCGTCCGAATGTATATGAGGTATTCGATGTTGTGCGGAATTCACCTTTAGAATGCCCTAAAGCTTTTCAGCCGGGAGCTTTTGGTTCTTTTGGCGGCCCAAAAGAACATGGAAAAGGCACTTTTTGTCATCAAATTATCTAACGTTTACAATCCTGACACGCACGCAGTAGGATAAAATCTTAAGAAACGGCTGTGCCCATAAATTTCGGGTTACATACCCATCACTCCAGCACCGTAAAATAATGCTCCAGGCGTGATCCGTGTTCATCAACAAGGGTCAGGGTATGTACGCCTGGTTGAGGGGAAAGAGAAAGCTGGTGCTGATGTTGAGTTTCGCCCATAAACTGCTCATTCAAGTGCCAATATACCGTGGAATGTGGCTCCCGGTGAGCAACCTCAAATACCAATGCTCCCTTACTGCCATCCAGTTCAACGGGTACATACAGCTCAGATTGGGAAAAGGGGTAAATCAGCTGCATGGCCATATGCTCGTCAGGTGTACACCCTGTTTTGTAGGGTGGCATAAGCTCGTATTCAGGGTGTTCCTGCTGGTAGTACCAGGCCTGAACTGCGGGTAGTACCAGTTGAGACTGTTTTATCATTGGTTCTCCATCGGAACATTGCCGGTTCAGTCTACGGGTTCGCGTTTCATCCACATATATCGTTTGATGGTATGGGCATGCTTGTGTGATAAGGGCTGTTTCCGGGATCAACCGATGTTCCGTATGGTCGCAGTGAACTCCAGCGCGATGTCCGGTTAGTGTGCATATCTCCACTTCTTCCAATTCATAATCGGGGGTATCAAACCAGGAGGTTTCGGTCGGAAGCAGGTTAAAGACATCAAACAGGATGGGCGCTGCCGCTTTCGTACCGGTTAATCCGGGGCGGCCTTCACCATCGGCATTGCCAACCCATACCCCTACTACTACATCCGGGGTAATACCAATGGCCCACGCATCCCGGTACCCGAAACTGGTTCCGGTTTTCCATGCAACCTTACGCGAACCTTCAAACCGTTTCCAGTGCACCTCATCTTCTGGCCGGTTTACCTCCTGCATAGCTTCAAACGTACTCCAGATGGCCCCCTCACTCAGCGGAAAGCCGGGGCCGGGGGTTGAACTCTGTTCGTGATCTGAAGGCATGAACGAAAGAGAAAGAGGTACAAATGCACCTTTTTGAACGTTGGAAGGATCATACACCCTGAGCTGTCGGGCCAGCGAAGTGTAGGTTTGAGTGAGTTCCCATAACGTGGTTTCACCTCCACCCAGGATCAGGGAAAGACCATAGTGCTCCGGCGGTTTGTTCAATGTGGTAATCCCCATCTTCCGGAGATAAAACTGAAACGCCGGCACTCCAAACTCCTGAAGTTGGTATACGGCCGGAATATTTAGCGAACGGGCCAATGCTTCTGATGCAGGCACCGCGCCTGAGTAAGTCCGGTTAAAATTCTGGGGGGTATACCCTGAAAACTGAGACGGGATATCGGGTACCAACTGATCGGGTGTTAACTGACCGGCATTTAGCTGTAACAGGTAGAGCAGGGGTTTGAGGATACTACCCGAACTCCGGGGTGCCCGAATCACATCCACCTGTTGTTGATGTTCATTCCCTGCTTTGGTGTTTCCGGCGTAGGCCAGAACAGCCCCGGTTTTTACATCAGCAACGATCACTCCGGCATTGTGAATGCCATTTGCCGATAACCGTTGGCGGTGATGCTCAACCCACGCAGTAACCGATTCCTGAAGATGCAGGTTCAGACCAGACCGGATGCGCTTTCCTTTTTCAGGACCTGAGTATAACGTACTGAGTACGTGAGGGGCATGCCTGGGGAGCGCATAGGGCTGTTCAGGAAGAGGCTCCTGTATGGCCAGTTGATACGTTAAAGAGTCAATGGTTTGCTGATTCAGCAGGATAGCCAGTAACCGATTTCGTTTAGCCTTCAGCGCATCCCGGTTCCGGCCCGGATGAATAAGCGCCGGGGCATTAGGCAGCACAGCCAGGGTTGCTGATTCAGCCCAGGACAATTGATGAGGGGTACGCCCGAAATATCGCCAGGCAGCCGCTTCAAGACCTACAACATTACCACCAAATGGTGCATGGGCTGCATACATCGCTAAGATTTCTGATTTACTGTATCGTAACTCCAGCCGGGTAGCCTGCACCATTTCTTTGGCTTTTTCCCAAACCGTGCGCCGGGTTGCCCCTTTGGAGAGGCGTATCACTTGCATGGTGATGGTACTGGCACCACTTACAATGCGCTGTTCTTTGGTATTTTGCCAGGCGGCTCGCGCCAACGCGCTGATATCCACTCCCATATGATGTTCAAAATCACGGTCTTCAAAGGCGATGAGAGCATGCCTGAACCGATCCGGAATAGAGTCGCTTGCCGGGAACCTCCATTGGCCGTCATCAGCAATCTTTGCCCCCATCAATGCTCCACCTTCCGATTCCAGTACCGTACTGTAGGTCACATTGAATAGTTGGTTCGGGATAGAGTACCCGTACACCATGCACAGGATGAGGCATACCCCTCCCGTTATGACCCAGGTAACAAGCCTGGAATACCGCGCACGTACTATGGAAGGTATACTCATCAACGACGATAGGACTGTACCGTTACCCAGTTTCCGGCCGTTCGGGCACTGATGGATTCATCATACATCGCACTGGTCGAAACGGCAGGCAGGTAATATTCACCGGCATAGGTTGCACTTAGCTGGAGACGAAACACCTTGCTCTTACTTGGATTCAGACTGAAATAGGTGTACACCCGATCATCCCTGATATCCTGGTAATCAAAGGGAGAGGTATCCTGATTAAACGCCTCATTTTCCATACGAACGTTGCGAATCTCCCATCCTGAGGGAAAAATCTGAGTGAGTGCCATTTCTTCATACAATCCGCGTAATCCGGGATTCGTAAGCGTCACTTCAGCAATAAAATCAGTTCCCTGTGGCAGTCGGTTTGGGTTCAGTTCCCGCCCGTTTAAATCCAAAAAACGAACGGTCTGAGTAAGGCTGTTCGAAGTAGAAAGGGTATCTCCGATCAGGGGTAACCCCTCTTCAATCAATCGGACGAACAGCGAGCCCTCTCCGGTATTGCGTATAGACACCTGGTTTGTGTTCATTTCGTCAATGACCAGTGGGGTCTGAGCAATAAACGCTTTCGATTCAATCACCCCACTATCGGTAGCGTTTATAGCGAAGGTTGCATTCAGCCTGTCCCCTTCCGGTAACTGACTCGCGAATTTACTGATGGCGATGAGTGTGTAGGCCGTGGTTTGGGTGCTATACCAATTCCGGGAACTCATCTCCAGAGACAGATCACGAACCACCAGCATAGCATCTTCCTCTCTACCCAGCAGGCTAAGCGTTTCCAGGATTAAAGCCCGGTCGCGTACCGATGAACCAAACGTACCGGATAGCTCACGGTATTCGGGTACCGAAGTATCTACTCCCATCACCAAATCCTCGGTTGCCTCTTTTTGACCAGCCAGCATATAGGCTGCTGCTAATCGCCATTTGGTTACCGGGTTCAGATGTACCTGCTCACGCAGTCGGTTCATGGCACCCAAATCGGGCGTACCTGCCAGAGAAAGGGTGTACAAGCGATAGGCCTGCGTCAATTCCGAGCGTCGGTAACGTTCGTTCTTCTTCCAACTTTGCGCAGCCTTACGTTGGTAATCGTTGATCTTCGATAACAAATCGCGGGGCACATAGTATCCCTGATTCATGGCTTCCAGTAGAAAATGATAGGCATAATTCGTACCCCAGGCATCGGGGTTATCGGACCCCGGCCAGTAGCTTAGCCCACCGGTAAAATGAAGAAAGCTGTTCAGGCGGGTAATGGCCTGCTCGATATTACGTTGGGCCTCGGTTTGCTGAGTGCTGTTCAGATCAACCACTTCGCCAAGAAATAACTGGGGGAACGCAGAAGAAGTAGTCTGCTCAATACATCCATGGGGGTACCGGAGGAGGTAATTCAGTCGCTGCTTAAGATCCAGGGGCGGCATGCGGGACAGCTCCAACGTAACGTTGTTCGTTCCCAACATCCCCTGCGGGTCAATCATAAATTCAGCCGTTTCTCCTTCTGAGAGAACGTCCGATCGCACGGTCGAGAAAGGAGTGTTGGGGTTGCGCACAGCGATCTCAATCTCGTGATAGGCTGTTTCTCCACCCCCGCTCACTTCAACCCGAACCTTTCCTACTCCTGTACGGGAACGTGTTTTCAGGGTAAAAGGGATGACTTTATCACCAGGTTGACTGAATCGCGCCGTAGCCGTGGCGTTCTCCAGAGGTTCAAACAGTTCGTTAGCCTGAACCCGGATCTGCACATTCTTTACGTTCTCTTTCATCGCAAACACACTGACCGGTAGCTGCACGGTTTCGGCCGGTCCCAGCACCCGTGGCAAGGTAGCCAGCACCATTACCGGCTTACGAACCGGTGTGGTTTGTTCAACCTGACCGTAAGCTCCATCCTGACCGGCAATAACCATGGTTCGCACAGAACCCACATAGTTAGGCATGGATAAGGTATGGCGATTCACCTCACCGGGTTCCAGTTCAAAAGGACCCAGAAAACGCACCATGGGTTTAAACCGATTTGCTTCATCCAATGGGTTGGCCGCTGCTCCTTCCGCATCTCCCCCAATGGAAAAGATACGGGCCAGGTTTCCTGCAAAATGATCGGATACAACATCATACAGATCCCATGTTTTAACACCCAATGCCTCCCGTGCATAAAAATGGGAATGAGGTTCCGGTGTTTTGAAGGCCGTCAAATCCAGCAGACCCTCATCCACCATAGCAAGGGTATAGGTCATGGGTTTACCGTTTTCTTCACTTACTTCCACCACCGTTTGTGTTTCGGGCTTCAACTCGGCATCCATAAACAGCTGAGGGACAAGACGGGTCTCAGGATCGTTAATGGTGATAGGAATCACGCCATACATCCGGATGGGTAAATCGTTTTGAGTTTGACCGTGCGGCTGAATGTGCATGACGTGGGCGTAAATGGTGGGACTCATTTCGGGTTCAGCAAAGAACCGGAAAGTGGTTTGCCCGGCTTCACCATCTACCCATTCCGAACGAATGACTGAAGAACCGTTTTCGAGCGATACCAGGATGCGACTCCCACGGGCACTGGGTATGGTTAACTCGACCTGTTCGCCCACATCAAATTGCTCTTTATTGGTTTCTAAGGTAAGTCGCGCCGGACTGGCTGCCGTATTCCGGCCTCCGTACCACCGGAAGTATACCGTACTACCTGCTGAATGCCCGCCTTCCGGATCGTTTACACGAACCAGGTATCGACCTCCTTTTGCGCTCTCCGGGAGCTCGATAGGCACTTCAACCTTACCATTACGTTGGGTCGTTGCTTTACCGGTGAGTACCCGATTCGTCTGGCGGCGCTCGAAATAGGTGCTTAACTCTTCTCTTCCACGTTCCCACCACCATCGCCAGGATATCTCATGTACTTCATATTCCAGCTCCACAAAGGGCTTGGGTTTGCCATCAACATCGGTAGCTGCAAATTCAAATACATGAGGTTGTTCACGATTCAGCCAGTCCTGCCAGCTCCTGGTTTTGGATTGGGGTGATCGTATCCCCACCAATGTATTGAACGGATAATAAAACGCCGTTGACCGCCCGATACTGAAGTTCCCGGATGGTTCATACACCCGGGATCGGAAATTCAACCCGATGCGGCCCGGCCCACGTTCAATGGCGGTCAGCTGTTTGGTAAAGGAAACCGTACCCCGTACATTCAGCTTTCCTTCGAATACCTGTTGGGGTTGTGAACTGAATCGAACCGATGGATCATAGAATGAAAATCCTGTGAATGCAGGAAAGTCAGGTTCTGAGGCGGTCATCGCCAGCTCCACATCGGCCTTAAGGTTAGCAGCTGTTGCCCCATGCAGCCACTCCGATCGTACCGTAGCCTCCAGTTCACGATCGGTACCGATAACCCGACCGTTTTCCACTTCCAATTCTACTTTAAGCCGGTTTGGTTTAACCGATTCAATTTTCAGTTGTTTTGAAAAGCTGATCCCTCCTATTTGGGCCGTCAATCGCCAGTTTCCGGTAGGAGCGCGTTTTTCGGTTTGAAAAAAATACACGTAAAAGCCATTAAGAGACTGAGTAAACACCTGGCGATCCACAACCTGACCGGATGGGTTACGAAGCGTAACATGTACCGGATGATTTTCGGGTAAGGATTCTGTTTCATCCTCTATCATCATCGTAACAAACAGGGAATCACCCGGACGCCATACGCCACGTTCCCCGTACAGGAACCCTTTCACCCCTTGTTGAACGCGGGTTCCGCCCACATCAAAATCACTTACCGATAGAGAAGAGGCATCGTCAACTTTCAGGTATCCTTTCTGATCGCCCATTTCTGCCATCAGATAAAAAGGAGTCCGTTCAGTTGGAAGCTGAACAAAACCGTTCTCATCTGAGATACCTGACGAAATGGATTGTTGCTGCAGATCAAAGGCGGTTATCTCCACCCCTCTCAATGGCTGTGCAGTGCGAATATCGGTCGTAAAGACGGCCAGGTTCCCATTGGCATCCTGCTTGGCGATGAGCCCCAGGTCGGAAGCCAGTACATTCCTGCTTTCAGCACGCCGATTGTAATAGTAGGAAATGGTGCACGGATTATCCCGATCGCGCCAGCTATACCCTTCCGGATAGTAGTAGCGGTCGCTCCGGTTCCAATAGACTTTTTCTTCCGGTTCAGGGAATGTCCAGGTGCGGGACGAAAGGTCAGTATTTGAGATTTCGTTCTCCAGACCGCAGTCATACACAGCATGCTGAGGTCGGATATCGATATCCACCTGGTAAATGGCACCTGGTTCAGGATCAATCAGCTCAGAAAGATCCAAGGCATAGTTGTTCCATGTTCCCACATCTACCGTTCCAAGTGTGGCCAGGGGAATAACTTCTCCAAATACTCTACGGCCCACATACTGCATACGCCAGCTATTGGGTTGATCGAGGCGACTTTCCTGCAGGAACTGGCCCACATTCGTTTCAAAAATTCGGGTAATGCTCACATCCACCGCCCCCACACTTACCGCTCTAAATGGAAACAGCACGTTGCCGGAGCGGGGAATGATGGTTCCCCTTCCTAACATAGCCACCTGTGGTTTAGGCTGGAAGAACTGAATGGATCGTGTGATTTCCACCCCCAGCTTTTTACCGGCCCGGTTTTCAATGCCTGCATCCACAATAAGCTGAGATTCGCCCTCCATGGTTCTTCGGGGACTGAGAATCATCTTATTTTCATTTACAATCACGCTCATAGAACCTGAATTCGTCAGACGAATTAATCCCTGCCAGTTCTGTTCGGTGTTAATGGGATCGGAAAACGTGAGTTCCACCCTTGGGTTTTCGTTCCGGTACACCTTGGTGGCAATAAGCTCAAAAGCCCCTTTGGGCAGCACATTAAATGCCCTGCTTCCCGTCTCTTTGGCATTAATGGATGCTCCATCCCACTGCACATTAACGGTTGAAGCTTCTTCTTTCCGAACGATACCGGTAATCTGAAACGCATGTCGTTTCGTTGCCGGGTTGGATGTCCAGTCAATCGTAAGACGTTCCCCGTCTTGTTCAGCCTGAAGTACACGTGTAAGCTGATTGGTTCCGATTTCGTCAGCTGTAAACACCCTGCCACGTATAACCTGCCGCTCGGTCTGTCCTGGTTCTGTCTCTAATTCGGATACTTCTACTTCTATTTGCTGAGTAATCACTGAAAAACCAAAGACAAACCGGGGATTATTCTCTTCAGCAAGTCCGAGTGCATCCAGGTCAAGCGATGCGGTATAGTCCGTACCATTCGGTAGTTTTTGATCGGGTTTGAACACCAGTGTCCGGCTGTTTACCCAGGTGGCTTCACCGGCGATGGAAGGCCTAAACGAGAGCACGTTCCGGGTCTTCCGGCTTTCTTCCTCCAACGATTGCACGAAAGAAATAGCAATCTCAGCCGACGACGGTACTTCACCGGATGTATACCCACTGATCACCACGGGGATGTCTTCAGTCTTGGTTAAGGGAACCGTTTTCTGGCGGGAGCATGAACTCCAGAACATAAGTACACAGAGCAGTAACAGCGATCGCATAGGCTTGACATTTAATAATGTTATTGGGCTTTTAAGAGTGGTTTTTTCCGATGTACCTACCATCCCCTAAAAAGTTCTCCATCAATTATGATGAGCAAAGTACATGTACCCCAATTGAATGTACAGATTGGTTATGGTATGATAATCAGACCGGTAATCCAGCCTATCTCCCTTTTTATAGCCACTGATCCCGATATTTCTGCCACTTATCGGCCATTCACTTGTTTCCATTCCGGTACGTCTATCTTTAACTCGCAGCCAGTATCTCCAACACCAATACCCCACCCGTATGTTTGTTTCTATTACCGGTTTAAAGTTAAAGTCCATGTTTTACCTGCCCATGTTCTCGTATCATGCGATCCGATCAATGAACCAGGCAAAATCAGCAGCGGGAAACATCCGCGCCGAAGCCCGCACCATCAACGATGTCCATCACACCTTAAGCGTTTGGAAAAGTAAGGATGATATGCTTGTTTATCTCAGAACGGGTGCTCATGCCGAAGCTATGAAGGTATTTAGCCGAATAGCAACCGGTAAAACCATGAGCATGATTACCGATACACCGCCAGACTGGAGTGAAGTCCATCAGTTGTGGATTGAACAGGGGAAGGACGCATAGACCGTAAGTGCGCTCATCCGCCCTGATCCGGGATGAAAGATTATGCTATTCCGTAGTAGATTTTATGTAATTCATTGACCCTTTTGTCTTGATACCCCGATATGTATCGGGGCAGGCTTCGGGTCGAAAAAATCAAGAAAACCCTGCCTACCGGACAGGCAGGTCAAACTCCTCGTTTCAGAAGACAGGAAAAGCTTTGAGATAGTTTTAAACTGAAACTCGTCAAACAGTGAGTTTTCGTTAAGACTTCAAGCTTTCTATTCAATGAGTTTTAGATAAATTTTAAACGGTCGCGGATCACGTATTTCGTTGATGGCTTAGGCTTGAAAATAACATGCCAGCATCGGAAGGATGAGGAAGTAACATTACAAATATAAAGCATTCCAAGAGCTTTTCATCCCAGTCACAAGGCTTTAGGATGGTTCCAGAAACTGCCCCGATGCAGATTGGGGGCGGACCAAAACAACAGGGATAAAATGCTTTTTGTTATCGAATTATCAATCACTTAAAAAATCTCTGAATGCCTCCCGGTCTACGGCCTGCAGATCAGATTCATAATTATTGGTAAAGGTTTTTGAGAAACGGGGGTTACGTTTGGAAGACCATGCGAATGCGTACGCCTGCAGCCGGTTTTCCGCCCTTTCCAGGTAGCGTATCTCCTGGTTTTGCTTGGTTTTCCAATACATCATCGGGATGAGTTTTCGCCGGTAGTAGTTAACCTTTACCCGTTCGCTGATTAGAAAATTCTCCCAAAGGATGTCTTTGTCGTTTCTCAGGGTAAGGGAGCGAAAATCCTGGATAAGGGCATTCCGGATGCCCGTATCGAAGAAATAGAACTTACGGCTGGCTTTCATTTCGTTGTTCAGCTTTTCCGAAAAGGAAGGCAACCGGATAATGAGATAGCTTTGTTCCAGAACAGAGATATAGGAAGCCACGGTTTTAGCATCAATCCCAAGCTGGTCTGCAAGTGGAGCATAAAAGGTTTCATTTCCCAAATTCAACGCCAGTAGTCGAAGAAGGTCCATTAAAACCTCCTTTTTCCGGATAGAAAGTATGTTTGAGCTATCGGCCAGCATGCGATTATCTATAAGCTGGTTCAATTTTTCCCCGGGATTTGAGGCATGCACTACCTCCGGATACATTCCGTATATCAGGCGATCATTTAAGGATTGATCAGCCCGGATATATCCTTCTTCCTGTTCCCACTCTTTCCAGGAAACAGGGAATAAGGGAAAAATCCATTTCCGGCCTTCCAGTGCTTTCCATTCACATCCGTTTAACTCAGGAGCACAGGTGGTACTTAACACATACCGATGCCCGGGATACTGCTCACTTTTCCCGGAAACCCATACGTCCAGATTTGGATCATGATGGGCATGATGAATAAAAATGATTGCATCATCGGTCGCACCCTGAAGCATAGCATCCGGGATCTGGCTATTTGGAGATGCCTCTACCTCAATCAATTCCCGGTCGAGGGTTTCCGCAACTTCATGGATAAGGGTTCGCTTCCCTACCCCTTCAGCACCAACTAATTGTATAACTTTTGGGGATTTTAATCGCTTTTGAAGAACGAATTGCTGAACTCTCGAAATCATGCCGTTTATTGGCAAGATAACTCAAGATCTCATAAATCCGAAATAGATATACTTTTATAGAATAGTTGAAAGTACTTCTTCGGCCAGACCAAAGCTGAAGGTCATTCCAGCTCCCCCTACTCCGGTCACAATATGAACCCGATCCTCCGGTGAATGCACAAACTCTGTGCCTTGGGTATTTTTTGCATATACCCCATACCAGGTCTCTCCGATTTGATAGGGAACTGAAATCAGTCCTTCCAGGTAGTCGAGTATTAACTGGTTTACCTCGTCCCGATTGAAGGGATCGAACCCCATCCCATATTCATGAGAATCCCCAATCACAAGCTGGCCAAATTCATTCTGGGTTGCCATAACATGAATCCCCCAGTCCAGGTACTCAGACAGCTCATTCTTATACCTTTCCTTGAGTATGTGCAATGATTCGCATTGCCCGAATGAGGCATAGTGCTGAAGAGTCAACCCCCCACAAACGGTAGGCCCGAATGGAGTCGGATCATCCAGAGCAAACGTTCGCATCATTTGCAGTTTCGACTTAATGAGCGGGCTGTCTTCAAATACGTCCGGATAGAGCGTTTGAAACTCATCACCGCCACAAATGATGATATGCTCTGCCTGTATGGTTTCCTTTGACGTAACCACCTGTCCGGTTTCCACCTGTTGCACTTCTTCCAGAAAGCGTTGGTCCACTCGTTCATTCGTATTCAGCCAATCCGAAATGGAATGAATGGCCCTGGTGGGATTAACGGTAACTTCTGTTGAGCTGTATAACCCGGCCAGTAATCCGTTTGTTTGTACATAGGGGGCTTTTTCGAGCACCTCTTCGGGTTTTAACAGCACACACTCCCTCCCGAAACGGGTCGTGTATTCCTCAAGCACAGCCAGTTCATCGGCATGGTAGGCCAAGTGTAATGACCCTACAGGGTTGGCCCAAAACCCTGCTTTTTGGGCTATATCCAGCCACTTTTCGCGACTTCTCATGGCGCGATCGTACAGATTACCGGCAGGCTGCCCTATGGGCCATACCAATCCGAAATTGCGTATAGAAGCCCCAAATGCTTTGGGTTGACGCTCAAACACAACCACCGTTTTCCCGCTCTCTGCTGCCCATACGGCATGTGCCAGGCCTAAAATCCCTCCGCCAATAATGGCAATATCATACGATTCATGTTTCATGATCTGTGAAATCTCCGTTATCTAAATGAGTTAAACCGCGACTTAAGCCATTACAGACCCAGTCTATTTCTTCTTCCGTTACAATGAGCGGGGGCACAACCCAAAGCCCGAACTTATCGCCAGGCACATAAATATTTTCCTGCTCCAGAAGGTATTTCGAGAGTTGCTTGACGGGTGTATTCACATACTTTTCGGTGAAGGTGCGGAAGCTGGCTTTGGAATCCCGGTTTTTTACCAGCTCCAGTGTCCACATCATTCCCAATCCCCGCACTTCTCCCACAGATGGGTGCCTGTCGTACAAATCCTGCAATCGTTGATGCAAATAAGTGCTTTTTTCGGGAAGCTCCGGCAGCACTTCTTCAGTCAGAATTTCGATGTTTGCGAGGGCTGTTGCACATGCCAGTGCATGCCCGGAGTAACTCTGACCATGTCCGAAAATATGGGCATCAAACACACGTGCAACGTGTTCCTGCATGATGGTAGCAGAGAGTGGTATCGTAGCTCCCAGCGCTTTACCCATAATGATGATGTCGGGTATGACATCGTACTGGTCAATGGCTAAAAATGAACCCGTTCTGCCCATCCCGGTCATGGTTTCGTCAACAATAAGCAACAGCCCGTTTTTATCGCAGAGCTCACGAACCCGTTTCATATAGGGCTTTGGTGTGGGTATCACTCCATTTGACCCCACCACAGGCTCAATCAAAACAGCTGCTACGCTACCCGATCCTCCTTCCATCTCTATCAGATATTCCAGATAGTCTGCTGATTTTTTTCCATCCCCATCCTCCCCGAATACGGAACGATACGGGAACGAATCGGGCGCAAATACCACTCCGGGCATGGTAAAGGGTTCCGTAAACCACCGCCTCGGATCTCCGCTTACCGATGAGGCAGCGGTTGTACCTCCGTGCCAGGATCGGTACCTACCAATGATTTTGTAGGGGAAGGGATATTGCCGGCCTGCATCAAACGCTTCGGTTCCGTGCTCCATCAGCTGATTGTATTTGTACATCCGTGCCGTTTTAATCGCGGCTTCCACCGAAGCAGCTCCACTTTGACCAAACCAGATTTTTTTATTCGCCGGACCGGGTGTAAGTTCGGCCAGTTTCTGAGCCAGACGGGCGGTCGCTTCAACCGCAAAGTCGT
Source organism: Bacteroidota bacterium (assembly GCA_039819115.1). Classification (GTDB taxonomy): domain Bacteria; phylum Bacteroidota; class Rhodothermia; order Balneolales; family Balneolaceae; genus JBCBST01. Next base: position 14,707 of record JBCBST010000031.1, on the reverse strand, counting down.
CGGTTACATAAATGGGTTGTTCAAGAGCGACCTGTACAGCCGCTTTTACTTTTGGGTGGTTAAACCCAAGATTGATGCACTCATGAGCACTTCGGAGGTCAAAGATTTTACGGCCATCTTTGGTATGAATCCAGCATCCTTCAGTGTGTTCAACTTCAATAGGATGATAGCCTTCCTGGGAAGACCAGCATTGCATCACGTGGTTTTGATACCGTTCGGATATGGTCATTAGCTACCGGATTTTAGTACGCTTTCAGGGATTCCTTTCTGCCCAAAGCCAGGACCTTTATAGGAAACCTCAAGCCCTTGCCCTCCTCCATTTTCAAAATGCACCACCCGGATAGGATGTAATCCCTGCATCAGGATCACCTCACCTTCCCGCTCCTTCATCCCGTGGGTACCGTCGTTATCTACGATTTCCTGGCCATGAATAAACAACTTTGAACCGTCATCACTTTTGGTGTAAAAGGTGTACCTGCCGGGTTCATCAATTTGGATATACCCTTCGAATTGAAAAGCGAAATAATCATCCCGATCTCTTAACCCTTCAATCGAAATCGTCGGGTTTGAACCCGATTTATCCGGCGTGAGTCCCTCAAAATCAGGTAGCTGCTCAAAGCCCTGATGAGTGAAATAAGCGTAATTGATTCCATTCCGAACCGTGGATACAGAGACTGGTTCAAGGGGCTCAACTTTTCGGAATTTTGTGGCATTGATCCTGGATGCTTTACCATCATTGCTAAACGTACGGGCCCGGATCGTGGAACTCTGGTCGATGGTAATAGCGCCGGAATAAAGGGGGGAAGTTGAATTAGGTTCACTCCCATCCGTGGTATAACGAATACTCAGATTATCAAATACAGCCTCCATAGTGATTTCCTGCTGCCCCTCAAAAATACCTCCTAAAGGAAAGATTTTTGGAGCGGGAGGTTGTACGACCGATGCTTTGTTCTCTCCTTCTGGTTTTTGCATTTGAAAGGTATCGAACATCCGACCATCAACATCAATGGCTTTAAATACCAGGGTACGGTCAAAGATGGAGAATGTACAATAGTGATGCCCCGTTTGCAGTTCTGCTGAGAACCAGGTACGGGTAGGAAGAAAGCCCTCCAGTCCGCCCCCTGCTCCCCCGGAATTGATATACACCACACCCTCTTTCATGTTTACGAGATCTTCTTTAAGCGGCCAGGTACGCTCATATACATGCGTGTGCCCAAATAGATTGAAATCCACTCCGTATTGCTCGTACAGAGGCACCAGGTTACGGGCATGGGTTCCATGCCTGGATTCTTCCTTCCAGCCATCTCCATGATCGTTCTCTTCGGATGAATAGGGTGGATGGTGGTGTAAAACGAATTTCCAGGTGGCCTCCGATTTAGCCAACTCCCATTCCAGCCAGGTGTATTGCTCCGACCCAGGTGTGACATCCCGGTTTGTATCCACGATAAAAAACTGGGCATTGCCATACATGAACGTATAGTAGTACTCCGGTGGCGGGTTGTGGAAATACTGGTAATAATAGTCGGAGTCGTTTTCATGATTACCCAGGGCCGTATACATCGAGGTCTTACTCATTAAAATGTGCCCTCCGGGAAAGAAATGCTCCGTCCAGTCGGTAAGTATATTCCCATCATCTACAATGTCTCCTACGTGCACCACAAAATTCGGGCGATCTTCCCATACCAATTGCGCAATGCGCTCCCATGCCCGGGGAGTCCGTGAATTTTTCTGCGAATCGCCCACTAAGGCAAACATGTACGCGGTACTATCTTCCACTGCTGTTTTAAACGGAAAGATTTCACTTTGCACCACGGTTCCGTTTTCATACTCTGATCGTACGCGGTAAAAGTAATTCTTCTCGGTTTTCAGCCCGTCAAGCACCACCTCATGCATCGTTTTATACCCGTCGATCTCTTTTGTCTGATTGAGAACCGGCTCTCCGGAATCGAACACCGACTCCCCATATTCAACTTTGGTCGTTGCGGGTTCCCTCGTTTCCCACATCACAACCATTGAGGTTTGTGTACCAAACTGGAGATAGGGTTTTACCTGGAACTCTTCTTCGGTAACCGGAGCGGAGCAACTTAAGCCGAGGAATAAAAAGTTTACTAATACGAAAAATTTAATCGTTTTCATCTCAATCCCTATTTTGAAAAATTCATGCATAATCTAATCCATTTAGCTCATATTGTCGCATTAAATCACTGTTAAGGAAATAACAAATCCTTAATCTACAAGTCATTTTCCTTTTTATTTATTGACATATATTCAAAATTAATCTCGACAAAAAAGATGGGCAATTTAGATCACCTGAGATCGGAAGGAGATATCAATATCTCCGACAACCGGGCGGCATGGCAACAGCGTCATATTTCTGATGAAACAGCTCGTATGCTTTCAGATGATGCCACCTATTTCCTGCATCAGTCCCTTTCCACTCCCTGTCTTAATGTTCTGGATGGCGCACATGGAGCCTGTATCACCGACGATCAGGGCCGTACACTGCTCGATTTTCACGGCAATTACGTACACCAGGTAGGTTTTGGAAACCTGGAAGTCATTCAGGCCATCAGACATCAACTGGATACTCTTAGTTTCTCAACCCGTCGTTATACCAATAAACCCGCGGTTGATTTAGCCAGGAAACTTTCCGAGCTGGCTCCCGGATCACTGAATCGGGTACTGTTTGCTCCGGGAGGTGCGTTAGCCCTGGGTATGGCCTTGAAAGTGGCACGCATGGCTACCGGGCGGTTTAAAACTATTTCGATGTGGGATTCTTTTCATGGGGCTTCACTGGATGCTATTTCTGTAGGAGGTGAAGCGATCTTTCGAAATAACATCGGACCCTTAATGCCAGGTACCGAGCATGTACCCCCTCCAAACCCTCAGGATTGCCCGTGGGATTGTAAAGAAGCCGGAACATGCCGGTTGAAGTGCGCCGATTACGTAGAATATGTACTGGAGAAAGAAGGGGATGTAGCCGCAGTGGTGGCTGAAACCGTGCGGTCTTCTCCTGTTATTCCTCCCAAAGCATATTGGAAAAAGATCCGGGAAGCCTGTGACCGCCATGGCGCCCTGTTAATCCTGGACGAAATACCGCACGCGCTGGGTAGGACAGGTACCATGTTTACCTGTGAACAGTATGACATCGTACCGGATTTACTGGTCATCGGAAAGGGATTGGGAGGAGGAATTTTTCCCTGGGCTGCGCTCATCGCAAAAGAAGAACTCAACGAAGCCGTTAAGGAACGCGCCATTGGCCATTACACCCACGAAAAGAATCCGGTAGCCTGTGCTGCGTCATTAGCTGCTATTCAATACATTGAAAAAAATGATGTACTCACCTCAGCCTCCGTCTTGGGTGGATATTTCCTGGATGGTCTTAAACAGCTAAAACAAAAACATGACCTGGTACATGATGTGCGTGGACTTGGATTACTGTGTGGAATGGAGCTAAGAGATCCTGAAACCGGTCAAAAGGCGATCGACGCTTCCGAAAAGGTGATGTATCGTGCATTGGAACTGGGCATGAATTTTAAGATCAGCATGGGCAACGTACTCACCCTCACTCCGGCACTTGTCATTACAAAGGCTCAACTTGACCAAGCCCTCTCCATCCTGGATCAATGCTTATCAGAGATTGGTAATGGCTCAAACTAACGCACTAACAACCTGGCTTGACCGGAACCGTGGGATATTGTTTACCGTCTATGCCACACTCACGGCTTTTTGTGTGTATGCCTGCATGTATGCCTTCCGTAAACCCTTTACTGCTGCCGCATTTTCCGGACTTAGTCTATGGGGTGTAGAACTTAAAACCATGCTCATTATAGCCCAGGTTCTGGGTTATACCACCTCCAAGTTTTTGGGGATTAAATATGTTTCTGAAATGCCGGCTCAACGCCGGGCTATGACCATTGTCGGCCTAATCCTTGCCGCCGAAGTGGCACTCTTTTTTTTCTGGGTGGTTCCCGGTCCTTCAAAACTGGTTTTTCTTTTTTTAAATGGACTACCACTTGGGATGGTTTGGGGATTGGTATTTTCGTTTCTGGAAGGGCGTAGAAATACGGAACTCCTGGGTGCCGGATTGAGTGTAAGCTTCATTGTTTCTTCCGGATTTGTGAAAAGTGTGGGACGGTATCTTACCCTCGAATTCGGCCTTTCCGATTTCGCCATGCCCTTTTTTACCGGTCTCCTGTTCCTGCTTCCGCTGATCTTATTCACCTGGTTATTGAACCTGCTCCCTCCTCCATCCGAAGCCGATGAGACCCAGAGAACCCGCCGAATTCCAATGAGTGGGGCTGAACGGCTCGATTTTTTCAAACGCTTTGCCGGTGGCATTATCGTACTTACCGTTGTATACATGGCACTTACTGCCTTCCGCGATCTCCGGGATAACTACGCACTCGAGATTTTAGAAGCCGTCGGTTTTGTAAACGACGCCTCCATCTTCACGAAAGTCGAGGGTCCTGTCGGTTTGATTGTACTTGTTGTAATGGGCTCATTAATGCTCATCAAACATAACCAGCGAGCACTAATGGTAAATCACTACATCATCGCTTTTGGTCTTACACTGATTGGAGGAGCAACGTTTGCGTTTCAATCGGGTTGGATTCCGGCTTACCTCTGGATGGTGCTGACCGGCCTCGGATCGTACCTGGGGTATGTTCCGTTTAACTGCATTCTTTTCGACCGCCTCATTGCTACGTACAAGACACTGGCCAATGCCGGGTTCCTCATTTATGTGGCCGATTCTTTTGGATATCTGTCCAGCGTGGGATTACTACTCTACAAAAATTTTGGTCAGGCCGATATCAGCTGGTATACCTTTTTTGTACAGCTTTGCTACATCACCGCAGGAATTGGAGTGACGCTTACCATGGTCTCGATGCTGTACTTCAGGCAACAACACGCCAAACAACTAACCAACCATCACCCATCCGAACCTATTCATTAACCCATGAAACTCTTTGCACAATTTCTTGCCCTGGTTTTGACCGGATCATTGATCCTTCTTTCCTGTACCAGGTCTCCTGAAGAAAGGCAGAAGCGATTAGCCAGTCATGTAATTCTTATTGGTGTAGACGGAATGAGCCCGGATGGAGTACAACAGGCCGAAACACCGGCAATGTATGCCCTTATGGCAACCGGAATGTATTCCTATACCGCACGCGCTGTACTACCCAGTTCCAGCGGTGCAAACTGGGCGTCTATGCTGAATGGGGCAGGCCCCGAGCAACACGGTGTGATTTCGAATAGCTGGCGTACGGATAACTTCATCCTCCCTCCTGTGGTTACTTCTGATGAGAACAAATTCCCTTCGCTCTTCCGGGTGATTAAATCCAGCCTGCCTGATGCCACGCTCGGTGCTATTTATCACTGGCAACCCATCGAGAATTACATAGAAGCGGATGCTCTGCAGCTAAGCACCAGTCCGGAAACCGAAGAAGAAACCACCCAAACGGCAATCGATTTTATAACCACTCATAAGCCGGACTTTACCTTTATCCATCTTGATCATGTGGATGGAGCCGGACACGGATTCGGGCATGGAAGCCCTGAGTATTATGCTTCGGTGGCTAAAGCCGACTCGCTCATCGGCCTGGTGGTTCAGGCAACCAAAGATGCCGGTATCTTTGAAGAGACCATATTTATCATTTCCTCCGATCATGGCGGGCTGGGTAAAGGGCATGGTGGCCCTACCCCGGATGAAATGAATATCCCCTGGATTATTTCCGGGAAAGGGATCAAAACCGAAGGAGCATACCCCCTCCCCGTTAACACCTACGATACTCCTGCTACCATACTGGCAGCATTGGGCCTTAACGTTCCCTTCGAATGGATAGGAAGAGCCCATACCGGGACATTTGGAGGGCAGTCCATGCCAGCAATTACCTTTCAGGCTTATTCTTCAACTCTTAAACCTGTTATCTATCCCCCCTCGGATGGATATACCCCGGCAGGAGGATTGTTTGTTGAGGAGACCGCCCTCCTGGATATCACCAACCCAAATAAGGCCGGGGTTATACGGTACACTACAGACGGCAGTATGCCGGTATCCGACTCGCCTGTCTTTGACGGGGAACAAATCATTGACCGCACAACCCTTGTGAAGGCCCGTATTTTTGTCCGGGATAAACCCGCATCGGAGGTAAGTACGGGGTATTTCAGAGTATTGAACGACAAAACCGGGCACGGCGTGCACTACCGTACATTTACCCAGGAAAACCTCGAGGTATTGCCTGATTTTAGCCGTCTCCAATCTAAAGGTACGGGAACCACTCTGGAATTTGACCTCACCGGCATCGACTTACCCCAGCAAGAAGATGTGGCCGCTATTTTTGAGAGTTATGTGGATATCGAAACGGAAGGACGGTACCGGTTTTATCTTTCTTCGGATGATGGAAGCAAGCTGTATGTAAATGATGAACTGGTGGTAGACAACGACGGCGATCATGGGGTGATTGAAAAAGACGCCAGTGAGCAACTATCTCCCGGTAAGCATAAGATAACCGTGGAATGGTTCAATGGTGGTGGGGGTAAATTCCTGAGTGTGGCTGTTGAAGGGCCGGGTATTCCTAAACAGATTCTAGGTGCAGATAAGCTGTACCTGAATAAATGATCTCATCGAAAGAGTACAGTTAATCCGGTTCTCTTTTATCCTGCGTTTTGAATAGATTTTAGCCTGCTTATTCATTCTATTCTTTGTTATGGGATACTCAACATGGTGCTTAGCCATCTTTCTTGTCATAGCGGGATGTTCAACATCCCCAAAGGAACCTGTTCCTCTACCGTACCTCCTGCTTAATGAAGCTAAACCGGACACCATTCCTGCTGTTTTTGCACCTGGTTTCATTTCCATGCCCGACCGGTATGAGTTTGGAATAACAATTTCACGTGACGGGAACGAGATCTTCTTCGGGGTAGATCCCATCTTTGACTTGCAAACCCCTGGTGTTCACCAGATCTGGCGCTCTTCTTTTGAACAGGGCGAATGGAGTGAACCCCGGATTTTTCTCTCCCATCCGGAATTCACCCGTAACGACCCCATGTTTTCCAACGATGATCAAAGGCTGTATTTCATTTCCAATCAACCGCTTAAAGGAAATGAAAAGAAGGACATTGATCTATGGTACATCCAAAACGAAGGAGGCACCTGGTCGGAGCCCATTAATGCGGGCCATACTATTAATTCTGAATTCGATGAGTTCTATTCTTCCTTTACAACCGACGGGAGTATGTATTTTGCTTCCAATGCAGGCAAATTTGATTCAACCCGATCCCGGAATTACAATATCTATAAAGCCCGGTTTGATGATGGCGAATATAAAGAACCGATTGCCTTATCCGATTCCATCAACACCGGTTATTATGAGGGCGATGTATTTGTAGCCCCGGATGAATCGTACCTCATTTTTGCGGCTGGACGACGAGGGGGACTGGGACGAGGAGATTTATACATCAGCTTTAAAAACAAAGCCGGTACATGGACGAAGGCCAAAAATATGGGCGAACTCATCAACTCCGAACACCATGAGCTATGCCCGTATGTATCACCGGATGGGAAAACCTTCTTCTATACCAGTAATAAGGAACTGCTCTGGGTGAGTACCGAAATCTTTGAGCGATACAGATAGACACCCGGATGTAATCGCTCCCTAAAGCTAGCGCAAGCGTCCGTTAAGTGTGAAAGCAATATAGACGCTACATTCCTGAGGAGGTATCGGTTTTCTGAGTACTCAAAAGCAGTGCGGTAAGCAGAACCCCTATCCCCATACCTGTTAACACCCCTTTTCCTGCATCCGGTATCGCTGTTGCATGTCCGATTACCTGGACAATAACCATCATGGATAACCCAATAGGGATTAAAAAGAGTGCTTTTTTATGAGTGGTCCGGTTCATGCGCTTTTTGGTATGTAGTTAGTGATGAGCGAATGGACACGAATACTTTAATTCCCCTACATTGTTTCGTTTTGGGGAATATACATTCATGCTAAACATACGCGTACGAAACTCAACCTATACATCAAAAAATGAACGCTATACACCGCATCATGACCAATATCTGTTCCGATCAACTGGCAGAAACCCGCGACTTTTACACTGTATTATTCGATTTCGGAGTGGATTACGACAGCGACTGGTTTGTGCACCTGATCTCTAAAGACAAACAGTTTGAACTGGGGGTTATGAAACGGGATCATGAACTGGTACCTGATGGTTTCCAGCAAAACCCTCAGGGATTCTATATCACCTTTGTGGTTTCCAGTGCCGATACAGTGTATGAACAGGCAAAAGCCCATGGGTTTGAAATCCTGGAAGAGCCCACCGATACCTTTTACGGCCAGCGACGTGTGCTTCTGAAAGATCCCAACGGCGCTTTGGTGGATGTATCTTCTCCCATTCCCGGATTTGGGGGATGATTGGAGCAGTGTTCACATGGCAACACATTCTGCCATACATGCTGCGAATGAAATCTTTTGATAAATGAGCAGCCCAATACTGATCCAGGCATTCGCCGGACTGGCCCGGAAAGGTTTAGACGCCTCTTACTTCAGCGCTAACCAATCCGGACTATCATCAATGCTCAAACCAACAACCCCGGTACTTTGCACTGCCCTTTGGACATTCATGTAGTGTGTGAGCAATGTGAGTGTAAAAGACCATATTACTGATCGTTTATTTGATGCGAAGTAAAACAATATCGTTTTAAGATTTTTCAGTTTCAGAACTGGACAAAATGCAGTAATGTGACCCAATTAACGTTTGCAGGCACATGAAGTTTTTCTCTTCTCAAATCACCTACTTTATCGCGAATAAGAATACCAGGAAGAACATTGCCAGCCTCATGCAGTTCGTGGCTGTTATCTTTGTGATGATTCTTGTTTACGGTCTGCTATTTCATGTAATCATGGAATGGGAGGGCCAGAAACACAGCTGGATGACCGGGTTTTACTGGACCCTGGTTACCATGAGCACTCTTGGTTTCGGAGACATCACCTTTGCTTCTGATATTGGCCGGGCGTTCTCCATGATCGTCCTGTTTTCCGGAGTGCTTGTACTGCTCATCATGCTTCCTTTCACGTTTATTGAGTTTTTCTATTCCCCATGGATGGAAGCACAATCCAGAGCACGGGCCCCGCGGGAACTCCCACCGGATACACGGGATCATATTATTATCACAAGCTTTGACGCGATTACCAAAGCGCTCATTGAAAAACTAAAACAGTACAATAAAAGCTACGTGCTGTTGGTACAGGATATCCAGACTGCATTGGATCTGTATGACGAAGGCTACCGGGTGATGGTTGGAGAAGCAGATGACCCCGAAACCTACAAGAAACTACAGATTCATCAGGCTGTCATGCTCGTGGCCACTGGTTCCGATATGTTCAATACAAATGTGGCACATACGGTCAGAGAATTCAATAAAGAACTAAAGATTGTAACCACGGCGAATTTCCACGACTCCGTCGATATCCTGAAACTGGCCGGAGCCAATCATGTACTTCATATGGGTAACTTGCTTGGCCGCGCACTTTCCCGAAGAACTCTGGGACAGGATGCACGCGTTCATACCATCGGCAGAATGGGAGATTTAGTCATAGCCGAGGCCACCGCACACGACACGCCGCTGGTTGGGAAAACCCTTCGGGAAACCCAGCTTCGCGAAAAACTGGGGATCAATATCGTAGGGGTTTGGGAACGGGGAAAGTTCAAAGGTTCTCATCCGGACACGGTAATCAATGATCATTCCGTGTTAATGATGGCAGGTTCGGTGGACCGGCTTCGCAATTACGACGACCTCTTCGGTATTTACGGAATCAGTGACGAACCCGTCATCATTATTGGAGGAGGACGTGTAGGCCGGGCAGCAGCGTACCATTTAAAGCGGCGAAACATGCGCTTTAAAATCATTGATAAGAACTCTGAACGTATCAAATCGGACAATTTCATTTTAGGTGATGCCAACGATTTGAATACCCTGAAAAAAGCAGGGATTGACACCGCTCATACCGTCATCATCACTACAAATGAAGATGACATTAATGTTTATCTAACCATTTATTGCCGGCATCTGCGACCGGATATTCACATTGTGTCCCGTTCTTCTGTAGAACGAAATGTGAATTCTTTACACCGCGCAGGAGCCGATTTTGTGATGAGTTATGCCTCTATGGGTGCAAATGCCATGTACAACATTTACGAGGAGAACGATATTATCATGATTGCGGAAGGATTGAATGTGTTCAGCCTGAAAACACCTTCAAAAATTGCCGGGAAAACCCTAATTGAAGCAGATATTCGACATGAAACCGGCTGTAATCTCATTGCCTATACCTCTGATGGGGAACAGATCATCAATCCGAATCCAAACGAACCCATCCCGGAGCACAGTGATTTGATCTTAATCGGAGAAACCGAGGCAGAGCAAAAGTTTATTGATACCTTTGCCAACGGGTAATGACTCATTTGAGAACATACGTTACGTAGTGAATAGATGGAATTTGATTTAAACACATCGATAGAAGTATTAAGCCGAACCCCGGATGTATTAACCTCCATGCTGGCCGGTCTTTCCGACGAGTGGGTGGGCAATAATGAAGGCGAACAAACCTGGAGCCCTTACGATGTACTGGGGCATTTAATTCATGGCGAGAAAACAGATTGGATTGTCCGGTCAAAGATTATGCTTTCAGATGCTGATGATAAGACGTTCACCCCGTTCGACCGGTTTGCCCAAATGAGTTTACCCCGGGACACACCTGTAGAAGAATTGCTGGCAGAATTCAGAACATTGAGACAAGAGAACCTACGAACGCTGAAGGGTTTCAATCTTACAGAAACCGATTTTGAACGAACAGGGATTCACCCGGAATTCGGAGAAATTACGCTAAAACAGCTGTTAGCAACGTGGGTTGCTCACGATCTGGGGCATATCGCTCAAATTTCGCGGGTAATGGCAAAACAGTACAAAGAAGAAGTTGGCCCGTGGAAGAAGTATCTTCGAATTTTAAATGGGTAGAAATGATGCTAATCTAACCAACCACATTCCGTTCAACATGAGATCGATCTACTGAGAACAGGTTAGAAAAGAACAATAAAATCAGGATCAACAGGCATGCCTTTATCACATTCTAACTCCTGGCCGGTACTTTACTTTGAAGATATCCATGAAACGCTGGAAACACTCCATCAATGGGTTCAAATTGTGGGCAAGATTCGCCTTCGAACGATGCCCTGGCAAAATCATTCCTGGCATACGACCCTTTATATAACCTCGTCTGGCTTTTCTACGCTGGGTATTCCTTATGAAGGCCGCATATTCCAGATCGATTTCGATTTTCGGAAGCATAAACTCTTCATCTCCTGCTCGAATGAAGGTTTGGTGGAGATGGAGTTAACAGCTATGACCGTTGCCGACTTTTATCACCGGTTATTTGAAAAGCTGGCTGAACTCAGCATTGAGGTCGAAATCCACGGAAGCCCCAATGAAATAGAAACAGCCATTCCCTTCGCAGAAAATACAGTTAACAGTGCCTACGACCCCAAAGCCGCCCAGTCCGTCTGGCAAGCCATGCTTAAGATCAACGAGGTATTTCATCAGTTTAAAAGTGACTTTCTGGGAAAATGCAGCCCCGTTCATTTGTTTTGGGGAGCGTTTGACCTGGCCGTAACCCGCTTTTCGGGTAAAACGGCACCTTTGCACCAGGGAGGGATGCCTAACATGCCCCTTGATGTCATGCAGGAGGCCTATTCTCATGAAGTGAGTAGCGCCGGATTCTGGCCTGGTTCTAAGGACGTTCCTGTTCCAGCATTTTATGCGTATGCCTATCCCACACCCGAAGATTTTAGTAAGCAACCGGTGCTTCCCAAACAGGCATTCTACAGTGAAGAAATGGGAGAATTCTTCCTGAAGTATGAGGATGTACAGCAGGCAGAAGATCCGGAACACATGCTCCTCGAATTCCTCAGGACTACCTATGAAGCAGCAGCACATACGTTGGAGTGGGATCGGGAAGCCCTTGAGCGAAGCACATAACTGATTACCTGAAGACCTTTTTCGCCGTATGGAAGTTCATGTAATCCGACATACTCCTGTCGCCTTCGATAACAACCGGTGTTACGGAAGACTGGATGTTCCCCTTGCAGACAGCTTTGAGCGATGACATACCACAAAACCAAATAGTTTGATTATAAACTCTTGATACCCCCATTTTCAGGTGTTCAGTAACCGTCCTTTTTGGACACACCTATCCGAATCGAACAGATATCCACTAATAGCGATATGGAAACCATTAGCCTGAAAAAGGCAACCTTAAAAGACAAAGTGTTAGTAGTCGGGTTTGACTACAATCTGAATAGCGTGGAACATATCGAACTGAAGAGAGAAGAAAAGATAACAAAGGCAATCGTGGACAACACATGCTATATCGTTCTGGCTGATAACAAAGCAGTGGGTTTTATCCTGTTTGATTATCGCTTTTTTGACCTGGGCTGGATAGAACTCATCATTATAGAAGAAAAATACCGTGGAAAAGGAATAGGCGTACAAGCCATGACGCTTATCTGCCAGCACAGTAAAACAACTAAGGTATTTACCTCTACCAACCGTTCTAATACTTACATGCAACGCGCCTTAGATAAAGCTGGCTTTACCTTTGCCGGTACTGTGAAGGGGTTAGACGAAGGAGATCCCGAGCTTTTTTATATGAAAACAAAGGACGATCGCAATGGATCGGTACCGGGAGGCACACCACATTCTTAGGACGGGAAGCTTGTGCTTTAAACACAAATCACCTTTTTTTCGAAGCACGCCATTCCAATACATCATATCCATGCTACATGACACGAAAAGAGTTCATCAACCTTTGCGGCTTACTGGGCATAAGCATACCACTTCAGGGAACCTTAACCTCGTGTACCCAGGATGAGAATGCTTCCGAATCCGACTTTAGTGGTTCGGTTCTCATCATCGGTGCAGGTGCTGCAGGATTAACGGCAGGATATCTGCTTAATCAACGAGGGATTGATGTTCGGGTGTTAGAGGCCTCTTCGGTATATGGCGGCCGAATGAAAAGAACCATGGATTTTGTCGATTTCCCTGTTCCCCTGGGAGCGGAGTGGCTGCATGTGGAGCGGGGAATTTTCAATGAAATTGTGAACAACCCTTCAGTGCAGGTGGATACAAAAACCACTCCGTATGATCCGACGGTTGACTATGCCTTATTTGAAGGAGAGCAGATTCCGATGGCGGATTTCGGCTTTAGCATCGATCAAAAGTTCATCGGTTCATCCTGGTTTGACTTTTTCGAACGCTATGTGGTCCCTTCGGTAGAAAGCAGCATAACGTATAATGAGATTGTTCAATCCATTGATTATTCCAATCAAACGATCCTTGTCCGTACATCAGACGGAGAATTTGAAGCAGACAGAGTCATTATCACTACTCCCGTAAAACTGCTACAAACGGGTTCCATTTCGTTTAACCCGGAATTACCTGAAAGCAAAAGAACCGCCATAAACGAGGTTACCGTGTGGGATGGATTTAAGGCTTTTATTGAGTTTTCTCAAAAGTTCTATCCTGCAGCTGTCGGTTTTACTATTACACCCGAAACGGCAGGACAAAAAATGTATTACGATGCGGCTTACGGCCAAAACTCAGATCGCCCGGTGTTGGGTCTGTTTACAGTTGGTTCAGGCACCCTTCCCTACCGGGAATTGTCTGATGACGCCTTGATTGATGTGATGCTGACCGAACTGGATGAACTCTTTGACGGGCTGGCATCGGAATACTATGTACAGCATACTTCTCAGAATTGGAATACAGAGCCCTTTGCACAGGGAGCCTATGTATATGACCACGAAAACTGGAGAAGGGTCAGAACATTAGGGCAATCGGTAGACAACAAACTCTTTTTCGCGGGAACCGCATATACCACCGGTGAGGATTGGGGCAGTGTACACACCGCGGCCCGTTCGGCTATACGAGCTGTGAATGAAATCCTCCAATAGGATTATCCATCCTTTGATTAATCGTTGAGGAACTCTCCCCTCACTTCCACGGCCCGGTAATAGCGATGGTCAGGTTGCCTTTATAAAACACCCTTCTGATACGTGTCGAATATTTACAATAGAACACGTACATTAATAAGAAAGTCATGAATACAAAATTGACATTGACCATCGAAAAGGCCGTGATACATACTGCAAAAGAGTATGCAAAAGAAAAAGGGATAAGTCTTTCTGAGATGGTGGAAAACTATTTTAAGTTTATAACAGAAACCCGTGAGATAACGCCGGAAAACCAACTTTCGCCGAAGGTTAAAAAGCTACGGGGTATTCTGAAAACAGACGAACACTTCGACTATAAAGAAGAGCTGGCAAAAGAACGGTCAAAAGAATATGGCGTTTAAGCTTTTTATTGATTCCGATGTAATCATCGATTTTTTTACAGACCGCGGACCTCATGCAAGCCCCGCAAGTGAACTTTTTGAGCGCAATGAACGAGGAGAACTCACGCTTTACATCTCAGCTGTAAGCATAAATAATATCTATTACATCGTGAGAAAATTCCTTGGGCATAAAAAAGCTCTGGAGGTAATCGCAACATTGCTTGAGATGACTGAACTTATAGGCACTACTAAAAATGAAATCCGTCAAGCTCTGAACAACGATTTTTCGGACTTTGAAGACTCAATACAGT
>JBCBST010000030.1:0-30432 GCA_039819115.1 Bacteroidota bacterium | reverse complement strand
AAAAGTCATTCAAAAACGGGATTCGAAGATGATTTTTTTTGATTAAGTGATACACAACAATATATCAGTTGAATCTCACCAAACTTACCAACCTGAACCCTAAACGCCTCGAAGCGCTCGCTGCAGAGGACATCCACACCTCTCTGGATTTACTCGGCTTCTTCCCCCGTTCCTACCTGGACAGAAGTAATACCCTTTCGATACGCCATTTGAGAGGGTCGGGAGAACAGGTCACCGTTGCCGGTGTGGTAAAAAAGGTGCAGGAAATCGGTTTTGGAAAGAAGAAGAAGAGACTGGAAGTATCGATTGAAGAAGAAAACGCCGTATTAAAAGGGGTATGGTTCAGAGGCAGCAGTTATTTCAAAAAGCTGTTCAACCCCGGTGAAACCGTTGCCTTTTTTGGAGAAGTAAAGCGATATGGTACATCAATCACCATGGCTCATCCCGAAGTACATAAGCTATCGGAAGCAAATGATCTCAAAGCATTCTCTCAGATTGTTCCTATTTATCCCGGAAGCAAAGGCCTGAGCTCCGCCCGAATCACGAGCAGGCTCATTCAATCGTGGATCAAAGTCATTCTCAATGCTACCCCCTTACCTGATTTTCTCCCCGGGTATCTCCTTGAGGAACAAAAGTTGCCTGAACGGAAGGAAGCCTTCCATATGATTCATATCCCAACATCACATTCCGGGCACAAAGCTGCGCTCAACCGGTTTAAATTTGAAGAGTTGTTCCTGTTTGAACTGGGTATGGAACGCATCAAGCTACATGTTGAAGAACGAAAATCAGGTCATGTCTTTGAAAAGATGGATGGGTATACGTCCCGGTTTTTTAAAGAAACGTTGCCCTTTGAACTCACAGAAGGCCAAAAAGCAGCTTTACGCGATATAAAGAAAGACGTACGTTCGGGCCGGCAAATGAATCGGTTAATACAGGGAGATGTGGGTGCCGGTAAAACCGTTGTAGCTATCGGATCACTGTTAATGGCCTTGGATAATGGATTCCAGGCGGTGTTTCTGGCACCAACCGAGATCCTGGCCGAACAGCATTACCATACGTTGTCCAGGTTTCTTGAACCACTGGGTGTATCCATTCGATTATTAGTAGGTGGGCAATCCCCAAAGCTACGAACGGATATACTTACTGATATCGAAGGAGGAAAGGCACAAATTATAGTGGGCACCCATGCCATTATTCAGAAAGATGTTCGCTTCCACCAACTGGGACTGGCCGTAATCGATGAGCAGCACCGGTTTGGGGTTCAGCAACGCGCAGAATTGTTAAACAAGGGAGATCATCCCCATATATTGGTCATGAGTGCCACCCCCATTCCCCGTTCGCTTGCCATGACGGTGTATGCCGATCTCGATGTTTCCATCATACAGGGATTACCGTCCGGGAGAAAACCGATTAAGACCGCAATCCGGGGGCAGAAAAAACGGGAAGACGTGTATCGTTTTGTAGATGAAGAGCTTAAGGTGGGTGGCCAGATCTATGTAGTCTTCCCACTGGTGGAAGAATCGGAAGCCTTAGACCTCAAAGACGCAACAGCAGGTTTTCAAAAGCTTAAAGAACGATTCCCGCATGTGGAGGTTGGGTTACTCCACGGCAAAATGAAATCGGACGAAAAAGAAGCCATCATGGCTAAGTTCAGGAAAAACGAAGTCCAGATTTTGGTTGCCACAACAGTGATTGAGGTGGGAGTAGATGTACCCAATGCCAGTGTAATGATTATAGAACATGCCGAACGGTTTGGGCTTTCTCAGCTCCATCAGCTCCGGGGCCGTATCGGACGGGGTGACCGCCAGAGCTATTGTATCCTCATGCCCGATGTGAAAGTGAGCAAATCGGGGCGCTTCCGTTTAAATACCATGGAAGAGACCAATGACGGATTCAAAATTGCAGAAGCTGATTTAAGACTGCGGGGTCCGGGCGATTTTTTAGGCACCAAACAAAGCGGGTTGCCTGATTTTAACTATGCCGATATTGTGGAAGACCAGTTCTTACTTGCTCAGGCAAAAGAAGCAGCTCACCGTATTATTCAAAATGACCCCGATTTAAAGGACGAAAAACATACAGCACTCCGCAAGGTATTTGAACCCTATTACCAACAAAAAGTGAAGTTTTACGGAATGGGGTAACCCTGCGTTTTTTCTGATTTTGAATTATGAATCAGAGATCGACTTTCTGATATTTGCCTTCTCAAATATAAGGATGCACCAGGTGTTCAACTCGTTCTCACAATCCATTCCTCCCCTCAGATACGATCTTCAGCGATACACAGCGCATTCCAACGGCGAAACGGTGGTCGCCTTCTATGATCAAATGGGATATGCCACGCCAAACTTTGCATTACCAGCAGATTCAGAATCGTTATTATCCCTTATTGACGGCAACCGGAGCATAGACGACATCATGCATTTTTGCACTCCGGACATTACGAAGCATGATGTTCTGCGCTATGTTCAATTCCTGGACAAACATGCATTACTGGAATCGACCTCGTTTAGGCATAAATCGGCTGAGTTAGAGCACCAATATGAACAACATACCACCCATGCCACATCATTAACGGATGGAGCGGTACCGAACAGCGCAGAAGAGGTTACCACCTGGCTAGATGATGCTTTTCGAACGTACCCAACTCTGACCCCACACCATAAAGCCATCGCCTTGTATGCCCCGCATATAGATCCAAGGGTAGGTATGAAAAGCTATGTGCGGGCTTTCTCCGCTGTTCGCCATCTCAAACCCAAACGAGTAGTGATTTTAGGTACTTCCCACTACAGTGGCTGGTACCAGGATCTATATAAAGAACACCCTTTTATCTTCTCCGGAAAATCCTTTCATCTTCCTAACGGCATTGCCCCTTCCATCGGACAAGAACAGCTCTTAAACGCGTTAAATCAACCCGTAAAACATGCGAACACTCCCCCATCCTTTGATGCCCGACAGGCCGGACTGAGTTTGCATGACCGGGCTTTTCGTGTGGAACATTCCATTGATATACATGCACTTTTTCTAAATCATATCTGGTCACACCCGTTTGAGATTATCCCCATTTTAGTAGGAAACCTGGATGAGATTCTGTACCAGCGGGATGGCTATACCGGTAAACAGCTACAGTCTTTTGCAGAAGCGATGCGCCGGGCTTTTCCTCCCAGTAAAGACACGTTTTACCTGATCAGTGGTGACCTGTCTCATGTTGGTAAGAAGTTTGGGGACGACCGACCCGCCCATACCTTTTTTGATGATGTGGAAGCGTTTGACTTACAGTTTCTGAACGCTGCGGCAGATTCATCCCGGGAGCTGCACTCCGTTATGCAGTCGAACTACGACGCTTTCAGGATTTGTGGCTTCCCTCCTTTAATGGCATTCAAAACGATGTTTCCATCAATACGCGGTACCGTTTTGGGACGGGAGTTATGGGATGAACGGGACCGGGAAAGTGCCGTTAGTTATGGCAGCATTCTGTTTGAAGAATAATATGAACGCTTCCACATGTCCACCAGCCAGATCACTCTTATAGAACGACTATGAAATCCTTCCCTCATCCCCTGGCCATTCTTCTTTCTTTCATTGTACTGGCCACTTTGCTTACGCATCTTCTTCCTGCCGGTCAATATCAGCGTATCGCCGACCCGGAGACCGGAAGGGACGTGATTGTGCCCGGTAGTTACCAGCAGACTGAAGCTGAGCCGGTTGGTTTCTTTGAGATGTTCGTGAAGGTACCGGAAGGAGTCGTATTCGGTGCAGATATTGTGATCCTGATTTTGATTATAGGCGGAGCGTTTGTTGTGATCGACAAAACCGGAGCCTTTAACGAAGGGTTACATGCGTTGATCAGAGCGTTTCCCGATTCCCAGTTTAAAGTGCTTATTGTGCTGGGGGTGGTCTTCGCTACCGTGGGGTTTCTGAATAATACCTTTGAAGAGATCATAGCGATGATCCCCTTCCTGGTTGTCCTGGGCGATCGTCTGGGTTATCGTAGAGTCAGTATGGTGGCTATCAGCGCCGGCTCTGCTGCGATCGGAGCCACATTCAGCCCCATCAATCCATTTGGGACCCTGCTCGCCCAAAAAGTTGCTGATGTAGAACCCTTATCCGGGTGGGCCTTTCGTGTTATCCTATTCCTGATTGCTCTCACCTTTTGGATTAGCTGGGTGATCCGGAATGGAAAAGATGAATCCGTTAAAAGCACTACGTTGGATATGGACCATGACACTGCCTTTTCCATTCGGTCTGGTATTATTCTGAGTTTATTTGTGATCACTTTTGGTGTTATGGTATATGGCATCCTGGAATGGAACTGGGACTATAACCAGATGTCCGCTTTGTTTTTTGGAATGGGAATATTGTGTGGTTTTATCGGAAAACTGGGTATAAACGGAACGTCAAAAGCTTATGCCACTGGTTTTCAGGAAATGGCCTTTGCAGCCGTCGTTGTTGGGTTGGCACGAAGTATGTATCTCATTTTTGATGATGGACAAATCATAGATACCATGGTGTATGGGTTATTCACTCCGCTGGAGGAAGTACCAGTAGCACTATCAGCTGTGGGCATGACCCTTTCCCAGGCCTTACTTCATATTCCGGTTGCCAGCAACTCCGGTCAGGCCGTGCTTACCATGCCTTTACTTGCTCCACTGGCCGATTTACTAGGTATGTCGCGTCAGGTTATGATTATGTGTTATCAGTTTGGCGCTATACTTATGGATTTGATTACTCCGACAAATGGGGCCCTGTTGGCCATGCTGGTGGCTGCCAAAAGCAGCTACAAGGAATGGATTCAATTCTGCATAAAACCGTACCTGTTGCTACTGGCATTTGGGTTGGTTGCTATTTTTGTTGCCATCGGGTTGGGATTATAATACCATTCCCAAACACCATTCGACCTTGCATTGCAAATGCTACCTGAACTTGAGCTTCTAATACCCTACGCCAGATATGCGGTAATCATTATTTCGGTGCTTGTAGTAGCGTACGCAAGCTCCCGCTTGTTTCGAATGGTATTTCGGAAAGTGGCCGATAAAACCGCCGGTAAAAATGAGGAGGATACCACCAATTACCGCTTTCTTCAGAATGCGGTTACAGCTTTCATTTATACCATCGCTCTCATTGTCATTTTGTACTCCATTCCTCAGCTTCGGGCCTATGGTGTCACCCTGTTTGCTGGTGCGGGTGTGGTGACTATTGTACTTGGTTTTGCCTCTCAGGAAGCACTTTCCAACATCGTTGGTGGTATTTTTATCGTCATTTTTAAGCCATTTCGGATTAAGGACATTGTGCAGATTGGAACAAACACCGGCGTGATTGAAGATATTACCTTACGTCACACCGTTATTAAAGACTGGGACAATAAACGCATCATCATCCCAAACTCAACCATCAGCCGGGAAACCATCATCAACTGGAATGTGGCCGACCCAAGAATTTGTAACCGCATTGAGGTAGGTATCAGTTACGACTCCGATCTGGATCTGGCAAAAACCATCCTCGCGGAAGAAGCGATAAAACACCCTCTACACATCGATGTGCGCACTCCCCAGGACATCGCTGACGGTAAACCACAGATCTTAATCCGACTTGTTAACTTTGCGGAAAGCTCGATTATGCTCCGGGTTTTCATCTGGACCAAAGACCCGGTATCCGGTTTTGAGCTCAAATCGGATTATTTATCAGCCGTTAAAAAGCGCTTTGATGCCGAAGGGATTGAGATCCCTTTCCCGTATCGTACCCTTGTATTCAAAAACCAGCCCCCTGCCGATGGAAGCGACCATTCAACAAACCCTGGGTAAAGCACCGGGAACGCTGGTTTATACCGGCTCATATACCTCCATCCCTCTCACTATAGAATGTATGAGGTATAGAAAGGAAGAGCTAGCCCGTAACCCAGTCCCCCCTTCAACCATACCTACTCTTGTTCCCAATAAGGGATGGGTAAACTGGTACAATGTTACCGGGCTGCATAACCTGGAAGTAATTGAGCAGTTGGGAAAACAGTTCCATATCGAAAACCTGATTTTAGAGGATGTGCTGAATGTATCGGAGCTGCCGAAGATGGAAGACTTCGAAGAACGATTGTATGTAACGCTCAAGATGTTACGATTCGATACAACCACTGGGAAAACGGATACTGAGCATCTGAGTCTGGTTCTGGGTACCGATTTTTTGATTTCCTTTCAGGAAAAAGAAGGCGATGTATTTGAACCATTGCGTCAGCGTATTCTTAAATCGAGTGGCAAAATACGGTCGCGCGGTAACGATTACCTGCTCTTTGCCCTGCTCGAATCGGTTACCGATAACTACATGGTCGTTATTAACGAGTTTGGCAATCGGATAGAAGAACTGGAAGAACGCATTTACAGGGAAAACTCCCAAAAGCTGGTAGCAGAAATCAACAACCTGAAAAAAGAACTCACCCAGTTACGTAAGTACATACTCCCTCTGGATATTGCAGTTCGCGATCTCATTGAATCTGAAACAGAGCTGATTTCTGATGATATCGCCCATTTTTTTGAAGATTTAAAGAGCCACGTAAGCTATGTAAGCCAGGTGATGGCCGAGCATCGGGAGTTACTGTCCGGCCTCATGGACTTACACCTGTCGTTGGTCAGCAATGAGATGAACGCGATTATGAAGGTGCTTACTATCGTTGCCGCCATCTTCATTCCTCTTACGTTTTTAGCCGGCATTTATGGGATGAACTTTGAATATATGCCCGAGTTAGGATGGAAGTGGGGTTATCCCACCTTATTGGGCACCATGCTCGTACTGGCTATCGGGCTGTGGGTGTGGATGCAAAAACGTAAATGGCTATAACACAACAACCCGGGTTGTGCGTATCAGCCCTTAATCACGATCAGCGAGACGCTCTAAACGCTCGTAACCATTACCCCTGTTTTATCTCCATCTTTTCTGCGAAGTACTCACAAAAATCCTTCATATCACCCGTGATGCGCTCATCGTTCGTAGCACGCTGTAAGGTATCGGACATAGTCATCAATGTTTGATGGAAAAAAATCTTCATCTCATCAACGGTCATATCTCTGGTCCACAAATCAAGCCGGAGAGTGTCTTTCTGCTTGGCATCCCAAAGAGAAAGAATCATTGCCCTGCAGGCCGTCTCCTCCATGCCTTGCAAGTCTGTGGCATTCCAGACAATATTAGAGGGGATGTTTTGCTCATCCAGCTCTACAACAATCTTTATTTCCTTTTTCTGCATGTTCCTGATCGGTTGTTATCGTTGAGGAGTTTTTTTCAAAATTCCGTCCAATAATACGCATTCTCAACATGATCTGGCCGACTTATAGAGGTTTAAGTTATGATCGTTTGAACGGGAGATATATGTTATTCCGAAGAGCTTATCTGTCTTGCAGTGCATGTGGTGTTCAGACCTTATACAGGTCGTAGTATGTGCAAGAAACGTTGCAGGTGATTCAGCAGATCCGTTTGGATTTTCTCTCATCCATGCGCCAACGGAAGCTCAACTCCCAGAAAACCGAGTATCCTTTTATGCTATCTTTTCGGTTTCCTTACAAGTAGTTTAGGATAAAGCATTCAATCCGACGTTTTGATGCCCCTCAATAATAAAACAATGACGCTATGGACCTCACCCTTGCACTCGACTGGACACCAAATATCAATCATATCGGCTTTTTTGTTGCCCTGGAACAGGGTTTTTACTCAGATCGGGGGTTAACCATTAGCATATTGGATCCTTCTTCAGATTCGTATTCCGTTACACCTGCAAAAAAAGTGGAGCTGGGAGCCGCTGATCTTGCGCTCTGCCCCACGGAGAGTCTGCTCAGTTACCAAACAAAATCCAAGCCATACGATCTGGTTGGAATAGCCGCAGTGTTTCAACATGATGTGAGCGCTATCGTAGTTCTCGGTTCCAGCGGTATTAGCAGTCCAAAACAATTGGATGGTACGACCTATGCCTCATACGAAGCCCGGTATGAAGATGAAATTGTGCGTCAGATGATCCGTAATGCCGGGGGCGAGGGAACGATAACTACCCACTATCCCAAAAAACTGGGCATCTGGGATACGTTGGTTGACGGCACCTTCACTTCAACCTGGATTTTTGAAAACTGGGAGGGTGTACTGGCTCTGCATGAGGGGATATCCTTAACCGCTTTCCGGTTACATGACTACGGCATTCCATATTCGTACTCTCCCATGATTGTTGGAAATAAATCGGCCGTGATCCGGAAAGAGCATGAATACCGAGCCTTTCTTGAAGCCACCCGGCAAGGTTACCAGTTTGCTATGGAGCATCCGGTTGCTGCCGTTGATGTATTAAAATCTAAAGTGCCCGTTCATGAACAAAATGTTCGGTTAGATATCGCGCTGGAACGATCTATCCCTGCTTTTGGAAGCCCGGAGCAATGGGGTACGATTAATCCTGAGACTGTTCAGCAATTCTTAGACTGGATTTACGACCGGGGGTTAGAGGATCAAAAGCTTACCGCAGAACAGCTCCTACACCCCATTTTAAACTAGTATTCGGCGTTACAGTGTGTGCGTAACGTATCGAGTACGTGTTGAAAATCGACGGGCAGTTCCGAATCAAAGCGAATGAACTCACCGGTTACCGGGTGATTAAAGCCTAGTGTTTTGGCATGTAAGGCTTGTCGGTTCAACCCGGTAATGAGTTTATGGAACATAGTCTTTCTGTTCCCCGTGTTCGGGCCATAGCGAACCGAAGTCCCGCCATAGGTAGCATCCCCAAAAACAGAATGCCCGATGTGATTAAAATGAACCCGGATTTGATGGGTGCGCCCCGTTTCGAGTTTCACTTCAACCAGGCTCAGATAGTCGAAATACTCCAGTACTTTATAGTGAGTAACCGCGTGTTTGCCTTTTCCCTCAGGGAGTACAGCCATCAGTTTTCGATCACTTTTTGAACGCCCGATATCTCCCCTTATCGTACCTTCGGCTTGATGCGGAGTACCCCAAATGATGGCCCAATACGTTCGTTCCACCTCTTTTCGGGCAAATTTAGAAGACAAATCCGCCAGTGCCCGATCGTGCTTTGCCACAACCAGAATACCTGAGGTATCTTTATCCAGCCGGTGCACAATTCCGGGGCGTACTTCGTCATCCCTTTCTGCCAATTGCTCGGTATGATGCATCAACCCGTTTACGAGGGTACCCGACCAGTTTCCAAACGCAGGATGTACCACCATTCCGGCTTCTTTATTAACCACGATCAGATCGTCGTCTTCGAAGAGAATATGGAGGGGCAGGTCTTCGGCTTTCGCTTCAGGCGGTGGTGCCTTGGGTAGTTCAATATAAATCTCATCACCCGGCATCATTTTATACGAGGCCTTTTCCCGTTTCCCGTTTACTTTTACATACCCTTCCTTTATCGCCTCCTGCACTTTATTCCGGGTGGCATTTTCTATAAACGAGGTAATGTAGACATCCAGCCGAATCGCCGATTGCTGACCTTCGGGAACGGTAAGTGCGTACGTGGTTTTTGCTTCCTGCATGGCTAAAGGTAACGAGTTTGTCAGGATTTTGCTTTTCCGTGTCGTATCATCAAAAAAAAATGCTCCTTTAAAACTTAACACGTATCATTTCCCGTGCCCATTCAGCACCGATTCTGCCAGCCATAATGTTCAAAACCTAGCATGATTCAATCCATTTACATCCGGAATTTTGCATTGATTGATGAGTTGGGTGTCCAATTCGGACACGGGCTCAATATCCTCACGGGTCAAACCGGCGCGGGGAAATCGATTATTATCGGAGCGTTGAACATGATTCTTGGAGAACGAGCCGATACCGATGTGATACGACATGGCACCGATAAAGCCATTGCTGAAGCAACCATTTATGCCGAACAAACGGGCATATTGAACACCCTGTTCGAAGAGCATGAAATAGAATGGAGCGACCACATTATACTGAGGCGTGAAATCCGCCAAACGGGAAGCCGTGCTTTTATCAATGATACTCCGGTAAACATTAAGGTATTACGCTCCGTCGGCGATCAGCTGGTGGATTTACATGGGCAGCACGATCACCAGCTATTGCTTAAAGAAGAACATCATGCCGGTGTGGTTGATGGGTTTGGGGAAGTAGAAAAGAAGAAGCAGCTTTACCGCGTGGAATATGAGGCCATGCAGCAGTTTCAGAAAAAGCGACAGCAGCTTCAAAAACGGGAAGCCGAACTTCAGGAAAAGCAGGAACTCTATCGGTTCCAGGTAAAAGAACTGGAAGAAGCCCGTTTATCCCCGGAAGAGGAAGAAGAACTACGTGCCGAAATGAAGCTGCTCGACAATGCCGAAGTTCTGGATCAGAAAGCCGCATTAATTGCCGAAATCGGAAGCGGAAACGAAGTCGACATCATGCAACTGCTGAACATGATGAAGATAAACCTGGAAGACTTAGCCCGGATTGAACCCGAATTTGAGCAGTACAAACATGAACTGAACGCGGCCCGGATCAGTATTAACGAAACCATTCAATTTGCAGAGCGGTACCGGACCACCATTGAGTTTAACCCGCAACGACTGGAAGAACTCCGGCAGCGACAGGCCGAACTGAATCGCCTTCAGAAAAAGTATCAAAAAGGAATCCCTGAGCTGATTGCCTACCTTGCTGATATTCAGCAAGAGCTATCTTTGGCCGAAAACTTTGATCTGGAGCTGGAGAACATATCCAAAACCATTCAGGAGCAAAGTGACCGGCTTAAGGAGGCTGCGGTTGCGCTACACGATGTTCGGGTAGATATCGGAGCACAATTGAGCAACCAGATCGTAACGGAATTAGCCCAGGTCGGCATTGCTCATGCGGAATTTGAAGTACGGGTTGACTGGCTTACAACATCGGCAGGTTGGTTTGATTGGAATAATCAATCCATTGAGTGTACCCCGGAAGGGTGCGATGAGGTCACGTTTTATATCTCCACCAACAAAGGAGAAACGCCCAAAGCTCTGGCCAAAATTGCGTCCGGTGGAGAAATCAGCCGGGTGATGCTGGCTTTGAAATCCATTTTAGCCCGGGAACAAAGCCTCCCGGTTATGATTTTTGATGAAATTGATACCGGCATAAGTGGGGAAATCTCAGAAAAGGTGGGAACAGCCATGCGCAGATTGTCTTCTTTTTGCCAGATTGTAGCCATTACCCACCAGCCTCAGATTGCCAGCCAGGCTCATCATCATTTCAAGGTCGAGAAAACAGAAACCGAAGATCGTACCATATCAACGATTGTCCCCCTTTCCGACGAACAGCACGTACTGGAAATAGCAGGATTGATGAGTGGGTCAGAGATTACCGAATCAGCGCTAAAAAGTGCCCGGGAGCTTATTGAACGCAACACACGTTCAAACTGACAGAAATAAAAAAACCTGCCTGATATCAGGCAGGCTATACTATAATCCTGAGCGTTTCTTTCTGCGAATGAGCTAAGCTACAACACTGAGTTACTTGATCAGAGTCATCCTGCCCATGGCTGAAGAAAGAATACGATCGCCGCTTAAGAGCATGACCCGGTACAGGTACATCCCACTCGGCTGATTGATCAGATTCAAAGGAACAGAGTTATTTCCAATAGAAGCGGTTCCGGATTGTTCGGCAATGCGTTGTCCGCTTACAGAAAACACCTCGATGGAATACCGCGAAGAAACGGGAGCTGTGAAGCTGATCTGTGTACTTGGATTAAATGGGTTCGGGTAGTTTCCGTTCAGCGCAAACTCTGTAACGATATTATTCTCATCTTCAATGGAAGTAGCTGTGGCGTTAGCGCCTTCGTCAATCCATTGCCGGATGGTTGCAATCTCTTCACTCGTCAGCGTTCCACCTATCGGCATGCGCGTGCCGCCATCACTTGGGCTATCCGATGCTATTTTATCATATAACCCACTTGCTTCGGCATCACCCGGAACAATCAGATTATCACCATAGTCAACGCTCGTGTTTTCACTATTCAAAAGTGCTTCAAAAGAGGTCAGGTTTACTCCACCATTATTCCCATGGCAACCTATACAGTTATTGTTAAAAATAGGTTGTACCTGGGTGGCATAATCAATTTGACTATAGAGTGGAGCGGTGCATAAACAAAAGAAGAAAAGTATGTAGTAGTGCTTCATAAATTTTGGCTTAGTTAGAAATAATATACTCAAGGAGCGGCAATAAACATCATTGTTACAGATCGAGAGCGCGTACCATAAGTTCAACCGGATGAAATGCCGTGTAATTCCCCAGGTCTTTAACCTGATGACGACAGGACAACCCGGGTGAGCACAACACCACTTCTTCATTCAAGGCTTCTACAGCTGGTAGCAGGGTAAGGGAAGCAATATCACGGGATACATCATAGTGCTTTTTCTCGTATCCAAAGCTGCCCGCCATGCCACAGCAACCGGTATCAAGTAACGAAACCGTGTAACCCAATCCTTTCAGGGCGTTCATAGTGGCCGTACTATCGGTCAGGGCTTTGGTATGGCAATGCTCATGAATCACTACCCTGGAACGTGGCGATGTGGTGGTTGCCCACTCAGGCATATGTTTTACCACAAATTCCTCCAGCAAAAAAGACTGAGAGGCTACCAGGTGGGCATCCTCCAGACGATCATCATCACAGATATCCAGCCATTCGTCCCGAAGCGTAAGCACCTCAGAAGGTTCCAGTCCTATTATCGGGATACCCTGGCTGGCATATGGTACAAACTCGTCCAGGCCTTGGTTCATCAGCAGGCGGGCTTCGTCCAGAAATCCCTTTGATAACTCAGCCCGGCCCGATCGTGTCAGTCTGGAGACGATCACTTCGAATCCGAGTCGGTTGAGCACCTTGACGGCATACATCGGTATATGGGGTTCGATGTAGTCCAGAAAGGTATCCACGAATAACACCACATCCGGAGCATCGGCGGGTAACCCGGACTGATGATGTTTAACCCAGCTTCTGAATGAGGTGGATGCAACCAGGGGCAATGTTCTTCTTTTATCGATCCCAAAAAAGCGCTCAAGCAGGTTCTTTATTCCATTCTGCTGAATGAGCCAGTTAGAAAGGGCAGGAAAAACCGATGCCAAAGCAAACAATGCAGGACTTTGTACAAAGAAGCGGTCACCTGCGGAAGCCGGTTGTTGTTTATACCAACCATTCAGGAACTCAGCCTTCATTTTGGCCATATCCACGTTAGCCGGACATTCACTTTTACAGGCCTTGCAACTGAGGCATACATCCAGCGCTTCCTTTAAGTCGGATGAAGAAAACGTTTCAGGATTCTTCCCTTCAAAAACCTGTCGAAAGATATTGGCCCGCCCCCGGGTGGAATCTTTTTCTTCACGGGTAGCCTGGTATGATGGGCACATCGTGCCCCCACTTTCGGCAAGTTTTCGGCATACCCCTGCTCCATTACATAGGTCCAACGCCTGATTAAACCCTCCTTCCTCTCTCCAGTTGAACACGGTGTCCACCTGCGCCGGTTTGTATGCGGGGCTAAACCGTAAATCCTCTTCTATTCCTTTTGGGGACACAACCTTACCGGGGTTAAACAAGCCATCAGGATCCCATGCCTCTTTCACCTGACGCAAGACGGGGATTATCTCTTCGCCTAATACATACTTAATGTAGGGAGCACGTGCCCTTCCATCCCCATGTTCTCCGGAAAGTGAGCCTCCATATGCCTTTACCAAACGGGCAATTTCTTCGGCCATAGCCTTCATGGTATCCACCCCTTCCTGGCGGGTGATGTCGATCATGGGGCGCAGATGAAGTTCTCCTACCGATGCGTGTGCATAAAACACACAGGAGGTATTATATCTATGAAGTATCTTTTTAAAATCGGACACATAATCGGGTAAGTCCTGCACCCGTACGGCTGTATCTTCACAAAACGTAGGTGAACGGGAATCTTTATCTAATCCCATCAGCAAACCCAGACCTGCCTTACGTAGTGCCCATACCGCATCCAGCTGTTCCTCCTTGGTAAACACAGGAAATGCGTAGCCCAGCTGTTGAGCCTGTAACGCTGATACCAGTTGTTCAGCCTTATCCTGTAGCTTCTGTGCCTCTTGTCCTTCAAACTGGATGATGAGCATACAATGCGGTTCTCCATCCAGGAAAAACCGGTTTTTGCGTTGCTCAAGATTGTGTTTGGTGGCATCGAGAATCACCTCGTCTACCAGCTCTACCGCTGCGGGAGCATGTTTCACAGCTTCTACCGTAGCCTGCATGGCTTCTTCCAGGCTTTTAAACTGTGCCACCAGCATGACTCTATGCGGATCTACCGGCACCAGGTTAACTTTGGCTGAAACCGTAAGAGCAAGTGTGCCTTCACTTCCACACAGCAATTCGCACAGATTAAACAGCCTTCCTTCCGTATTAAACGGTTGCATCTCCAGCAGCTTATCCAGCGCATATCCCGTATTCCGTCGTATGATTTCGGGATGAGGATAGCTTGACTTAATCAGATCCTGGTTTCGCTCCAGCAGCTGTATCATGGCCCGGTAAATGTGCCCCTCCAGGTTATCCAGTTTCTTTTTTTCTTCTAACTCTGCCAATGTGAGAGGCCTGAACACAGCAACCGAACCATCGCTCAGAACCACTTCCATTTCATGAACATGCTCGCGGGTTGTTCCGTGTTTGATCGAAAAAGAACCGGAGGAATTATTCCCTATCATCCCCCCGATCATACACCGGTTTGTTGTTGAGGTATCCGGCCCGAACATCAAACCCAGGGGATCTGCACTTCGGTTCAGCGAATCACGTATGACTCCCGGTTGTACATGCGCAACCCGGCTTTTTTTATCGATTGAAAGGATGCGGGTCATATACCGGGAAACATCTATCACAATGCCATTGCCGGTAGTTTGCCCGGCCAGACTGGTCCCTGCCGATCGGGGCACAATAGATACCCGCTGTTGCTGAGCCTGTTTCACCAGATTACGGATATCGTCGACGGACGATGGGAACACAACCCCTCTCGGAAGCTCCTGGTACATAGAAGCATCCTGTGCGTATAGCTTACGGGTAAGGGAATCAACGTGAATCAATGGCGTAGGTATTGAATCGGGGCAAGATAGCAGATGCAGCCTACACTCCGAAACCGGATTCTACAGAGCAAACTCCAGCTTTGCTTTGTTCACGATCTCATCAGCGATGGATAAACTGGCGGTAGCTGCAGGACTTGGGGCGTTCAACACATGAATCTGGTTGGTAGCCACTTCAAAGTGAAAATCATCCAGGATTTCCCCGTTCGGTAATAATGCCATGGCCCTGACTCCTGGAGGTGATGGCCTCAGGTGTTCTTTTCGTACCGAGGGGATGAGTTTTTGGAGCCCGCTAACAAAAGCATCTTTGGAGAGGGACCGGTGATATTCGTCAATGCCCATCCGCCAATGCTTGAATGCCAGTTTCCAGAACCCCGGAAAATTGAAGGTCTCAATGGTCTCTTCCAGGTCGAACGAGAGCTTTTCGTACGCCTCGCGTTTAAAAGCAAACACGGCATTTGGGCCACATTCAATACCACCCAGCGCCATTCGGGTAAAGTGAACACCTAAAAATGGGAATTCCGGGTTGGGCAACGGATAGATGAGATGATTTACCAGGTATTCTGCATCCGGCTTCAGCTCGTAGTATTCCCCCTTGAAGGGCACAATTTGGGTTTTAGGCTCAATGCCTGCCGATCGTGCAATATGGTCGCAATACAATCCTCCACAGTTAATGAGCATTTTGGTATCAAACCTGGAGGCTTTGGATCGTACCTCTATGGTTCCATTCTGCTCTTTTACCCGCTTCACTTCTTCCCCAAACAGGACGTTGCCTCCCCCCTGTTCAATCTTGTCCTTCAAGGCTTCACACATGCCCACAAAATCCACAATGCCCGTACAAGGCACATGAATGGCCTTTATACCCGCTGTATAGGGTTCTATTTCACACAGTTCTTTCCGGTCAACCATGTGAATGCCTTCGATCCCATTCTGAATCCCGCGATCAAAAATGTGATCCAGCCGGGGTAGCTCTTCCTCGTCTACTGCAACAATAACCTTTCCGCAAATATCAATTTCTACCCCGTTGGTCTGGCAAAATTCAACCAGCTGATGGCGGCCATCCACGCAGTTTCTGGCTTTATAACTTCCTGGCTTATAGTAAATACCCGAATGAATAACCCCGGAGTTTTTCCCGGTTTGATGTGCAGCAACACGGTCTTCCTTCTCCAGAACGAGGATGGATGCATCAGGAAAGCTGATCATTAATTTATAAGCCGTGGACAATCCTACAATTCCGGCGCCAACGATAACAAAATCATAAACCATCCTTAAAGGTAAGGCATCGGTATAAAAAAAGAGCTCTAAATTAGAGCTCTTTGCAGTTTTGAGAGGTTTTACGGATTATCGACGTTGATCTCAGCCAAAGGCCTGGATATTCGGAAGGGGATGTCCTCGCGGAATACGATATCCTCCTGTTATTAATCCTTTAAAAATCATCCGACAAGGGAACCGGAAATTCGGTAAAAATGATCTGAGAACGTTCTTCCCCGGTATCGGGATCCAGATTAACATCCAGAACCACATGCTCTGTATTTAACCGGCCATAACGCCTCAAATCAACCATTCGGTGCCCTTCTGCCCATAAGGAATACCGCCGCTGATGCAGGATTTCATCCAGAAAAGGGGTATCACTGGAAGGATTTGCCTCGTAATCTGGTAATCCAGCAGCAGTTCGTATCACATTAATGGCACGTTCTGCGTCGGCAAGTTCACCCAATTTCCATTTTGCCTCTGCATAAATCAAGATCAACTCTTCGTTCCTGATGATATCTACAGGCGATGTGCTACTGGGATACAAACGGGTTTCATGAGTACCTGTGAAGCCACCTGAAAAGGAAGGGTCGGCTCTGAGATCCGTTTTATTTTCTACTCTGGTATCTCCGGAATCGGCGCTATTGATCCAATCGTTATTCACAATAATCTGATCTCCGCTTTGGTTTGGAACTTTAAACAGGTTGTTTAAGATATCCGGGCCCGCAGTGGAGTAGGCATGCTTAGGTCCGATATTTAAATCACCTTCTAAATTAAAAAACGAGTCCTCCAGCTTTGCAAGAGCTCCATTCCAATCCTCCTGATAGATGGCTACCCTGGAAGCTATGGCACGGTTGAACGTTAAAAATGAAGCCGGATCATTAAATCCTTCAAAACCACCTGAAAGTGAAAACGAAAACGATGACCCAGCATCTGATAACTGCGATTCGGCCAGGTCAAGCAGAGTTACAATCTCCGTCAGAGCTCGTGCTTTCGGAACAAAACTACCCAGGTTATCAGGATCTGTTACATCAACTCTGATCCCATTGGAGTTGAGGAGATTAAGCACAAGCAGTAACTGATACGCTTTAATGGTATTGGCGAAACCACGATACCCGTTACGGTTTGTCTGAGTAACTTCAACAGAAGTATTGTTAACCGCGTCAAGCAGGATGTTGCAATTTTTGATTACCCTGTACCTGTTATTGTATGGCGAGGTCAGATAAAAGCTATTGTTGTCCAGTATGGCATTTTCCCCGCTTTCTACATCTTCAAGCCCCATCAAATCTGTGAGGTTACGAGGATCGGCATCAAACAGATAAAATTCTCTTGCAATAGAGCCGGTCGCTGTAACATATACATCGTGACCGTTTCGCATAGTGGCTTCCACCCCCGTGACTACGTTGTTTAATTCCGTGAACGACGCGTTGTTTAGTACACTATTCAGGGAAGCCCCATTGGGGTCATCCAGTTCCGCTATATCACATGAAAGGACCGCGAAAAACAACAAAGGAATACAGGATAGTTTGGCATAATTCATAGGTAGCTCTCCTTAAAAATCAAAAGTTACGTGGACGTAAAACTGTTTCGAACTTGGGAACGGCGTGACCTCAATTCCTGATGAAAGACCGGTCCCACCTTTAGTTGAAACTTCAGGGTCGTAGCTTGAATAATCGGTAATGGTGAATATGTTTCTACCCGAAACTCCAACGCGGATATTCTGAACGACTGAACTCAGCGCCGAAACATCCCTAAAGGTGTAATACACCGAAGCTTCTCTCAATCGCAGGTAGGAAGCATCTTCAATATAGAACGATGGATTTTCAAGAGGCTGAATATCTCTGGGCGTAGTACCACCGATATCGGTTAACAGCCGACTCAAATTCAGGTTATCACCCCCTTCTTTCCAGTGCAGCAAAAAGTTAACCTGTACATTTTTGAAGAGTCCGATGGTGTTGTACCATCCTACCTGGAAATCCGGTTCCACATCCCCGATGGTTTGTAACCCATCGGCCGTATTTCCCTTCAGCTGTGTGATAGGCTCGCCTTCTTCCATGAAAAACGACCCAAGACCAGTACCAAACGCCGTATTCCGGGGAGCGATAGATCCGGCTTCTAACCGGGTAAGCTCCGATCGGTTCAGCCAAAAGTTCAGGTTGGAATTCCATAGCACGTTTTGGTTGGCTACCGGCTGAGCATTAATGCCCACCTCAATTCCCTGGTTGGTCAAATCTGCGTCATTAAAAATCTCAAACGTGAAACCCGATGAACTGGGCAATTGCCGTTCATAGAGCATGTTCCGGATTTGTTTATTGTAGTAGGTCACCTCAAGCCCCACTTTTCCATCTGCAAAACCAACGTCAAACCCGGTTTCAATTTCCTGCGCTGTTTCGGGTTCCAAATCACCCACTCCTCTGTCCAGCCCGATAATTACTCCCGGTGAACCCTCAATATTCGTAGCGTCAAATGTGGTATACAGCGCTCCAAAGGAAGGACTGTTACCGGTCTGTCCGTAAGCCGCCCTTAACTTAAAGCTTGATACAAAAGAAGATGCCCAAAAATCAAAGTTGGCCAGGTTAACGGCCATGCTGGCTCTGGGGAATGCAAAATATTGATTGGGATCGCCATTCAAGGATGACTTATCAAACCGTATGCCTCCCATCAAAATCACTTTATCCCCATAGTTTATTTCCTGCTGAAGCACCATTCCAAATTCTTCTTCAAACGCCAGGGCCTGGGTCACTTGTTGAGCCCCACCCTGGGTGGCATTGGTTTGTCCCGGTATCAGCTGGGTGGTTCGAGAAAGCGTAAAATCCCGTTCAAAGTCCAGATACGATATCCCTGCCTGCGTACTTAGTGTAAAATCAGACAGGTATTTATCAAATACCCCAAAAAGCTGGTAATTCCTGTTGAACGATTCGTTGTTTCCAATACCAATAAATCCGTTGGTCGTACCAACCTGTGCCTGCTGAAATTCGGGCACGAGTACAAACGTCTCATTCTTGAAGTAATCAATTCCCCCGTTAAATCGTACTCTGAACGAAGTGGTTGCATTCGAAAACAAGGTCCAGTCAATACCTAATCCCTGTATAAACCGGTTTGTGGACTCTTCATTTTTAGCCTCATCCCTCGTTAACAAAGGGTTACCCGGGTAATTCGGATTTACGGGATAGTTTCCAAATTCATCCGGGAACAGGTTTACCCAGTCCCTGGTGAACGCCAGTGTATATCCATAGCTCAATCCCCCTTCGTTTTCATTACCGGAAAATGATCTTGAAGCCTCAGAGCTAACAAAATTACTTGACGAAGTTACTTTGAGATTGGGTGATATCCGGTGATCCACATTGATCCGGATATTATTCCGGTTAAACCCGGTATTCTTTACGATTCCATCTTCATCCCGCAGGGATCCTCCGATGTAGAAGCTAGTTTTTTCATTTCCACCGCTCATGCTTAACCGGGTCTCCGATATCAACCCTGTCTCACCATATATTTCATCTTCCCAGTTCGTTAGCGTTCCTGCATTTTGAGCCGCAATAAATGCATCCCTTTCGTCTCTCCCGAATTCCAGTTCTACCTGATCGGCAGCAAATGATCTCCGTCCTACTCTATTCAGAATGGTGTTAAAGCCCGTATCCTGTGAAAACCTGATTGATGTTGATTTACTTCCCGGACGTCCTCGTTTGGTGGTGATTATCACCACACCCGCATTGGCCCGGGTACCGTAAATGGCCGCTGCTGATGGTCCTTTCAGTACTTCTATATTCTCTATATCGTTTGGATCCAGATCTGCAATCCGGTTTGATGCTCCTTCTTCAGCGCCGTTATTAGCTCCGGAAGCAAATCGTGACCCACTTGGTATTTCACTGTTATTCATATACACCCCATCAATAATGAACAGGGGTTGGTTATTACCAAAAACCGACGAAACACCTCTCAACCTCAGGGCGATACCACCACCCGGTGCTCCTGAACTCTGAACAATATTCACGCCGGTCAGCTTACCATATAAAGCACCATCCATGGTAGATTGTGTGGTTACACCGGTCAGCTTTTCGGATGAAATAGTTGCTACCGAATTACCCAGATTGCTTCTCTTCACAGAAGAGGCCAGCCCTGAAACTACCAATTCCTCCAGGTTCGCAATATCCTGTTTTAACTGCACATTCAGGGTGATCTCATCTCCCGTGGAACCGGTCACCTTAATACTTTGGCTCAAATAACCGATAAATGTGAAGGTCAGTTCTGCATCACCCGGAGGTAATACGATAGAGAAGATGCCATCACTATCTGTTGTAGCACCTCGTAAAGATGCCGGATCAAATATGTTGGTTCCGATTATGGGTTCACCTGTGACTTCATCGGTTACCATTCCGGAAACGGTGTACTGAGCGTACACAGAGCCGGAGCACCAAAAAACAAAGAACAGAATGAACAACTGCGTTGGGCATGAGCATGGTTTTGATTTCATATACCTGCTATTAGTTCACATTGATATAAATCTATTGGAACAGATGAGGGTTGATTAACCCATGAGCCGTGATTCAGGGTAGTGACTGCATCAGTAAAGCCCTGCTATCGCTGCACCTGTCTGGTTTAGATTATTTTTTCAGTGTGTAGGTTAGCCAAACGGAGCACAATATGACTATAACAAAACCGCCAAAAACATGTTTATTTCCGACATCCAAACTATAACAAAACCGACATGGGTACCCCGGATCAGCTCCATTTTGACACTTTACTCATACAAAACCGACATGTACCCCAAAAAAGAGAACAAAACCGACACCGTTGGGCTCAAACAGGAAAAAATGGACATCTGGGTTTCTGGGTATGATCTCACATGAAAAACCGCACGTAAAGCACCGACGATACGAAGAGCGGCCATCCTGAATCTCATGGACCATGAGTTCTTTCGGACCGGCCCATCAGGATGCGATGCACACTCTTTTTATTTTTTCAATATGCGTTTAGAAAGAACTTTATAATCCCGAATCTCATTTATACATCCTAAAATCTTATCTTAACGAAATAAACCAGTCTCATACCGATCATATGCTCAAACGAATTTTTCCTGCCTTATGGGTGGGTTTGTTTTTAATAAGTTGCTCCACCAACAAGAAACAGGATACAGAGGGCAGGACGCATCCCCGCGAATTGACAGAAACGGAGAAGCAAATCGATGCTGTTATCTCTAAAGCGACCTTCCAGGATTTAAACGGAGAAACCGTTTCTATCGAAGACTTTGCCGGAAAGGTGATACTGATTGATTTCTGGGAGACCTGGTGCGGACCGTGTTTACAGGTATTTCCTGCCATGGACTCGTTATTGACAGAATATCCCAACGATTTTGCCGTACTTGCCGTTAATACCCAGCAGTCTGACGAGCCATCCGATGTGGAACAGTTTGCTAATGAGAATCCTTATCAAATGAACGTGTTGCTTGACGTGAATGAAATCGGAAATCAGGTCATCACATTGGGCATTCCTTTTAAAGTGTTTGTTGATCCCGATGGATACCTTATCAAGGCAGAATTGGGCTCAGCAGGAACAGAAGGAGACTATTTGAAAGCCAAAGAAATTATTGAATCCTATAAAAAATCGTAGAATAATGAGTACAACTGTAGAGAAGTTACCGTACAAAGTAAAAGACATTGCCCTGGCCAAATTCGGCCGGCAGGAAATTGATCTTGCCGAAGCAGAGATGCCCGGTCTTATGGCATTACGTGAGGAATACCGCTCCGAGCAACCACTGAAAGGTGCACGCATTGCCGGCTGTTTACACATGACCATCCAAACCGCGGTGTTAATAGAAACGCTGGTAGAACTGGGAGCAGAAGTGACCTGGTCTTCCTGTAACATCTATTCCACCCAGGACCATGCAGCTGCAGCAATTGCAGAAGCCGGTATTCCGGTATATGCCTGGAAAGGTATGAACGAAGAGGAATTTGACTGGTGCATTGAGCAAACCCTCTTTTTCAAAGACGGACAGCCCCTGAACATGATCCTGGACGATGGCGGTGACCTGACCAACATGGTATTGGATCGCTATCCTGAACTGGTTGCTGGTATTAACGGTATTTCTGAAGAGACCACCACCGGTGTACTTCGCTTAATTGAGCGCGAACGTAATGGAACCCTGACGCTTCCTGCAATTAACGTGAATGACTCCGTAACCAAGTCTAAATTCGACAATAAGTACGGCTGTAAAGAATCTGCTGTAGACGCCATTCGTCGTGCAACCGACGTAATGATGGCCGGAAAAGTAGCGGTAGTAGCTGGTTATGGCGATGTGGGTAAAGGAACCGCAGCATCTCTGCGTGGCGCCGGTGCCCGTGTTATCGTAACGGAAATCGATCCTATTTGTGCCCTTCAGGCTGCAATGGACGGTTTCGAAGTGAAAAAGATGGATGATGCTGTACCCCGTGCAGATATCATTATCACAGCTACCGGTAACAAAGACATCGTGCTGGGCCGTCACTTTGAATCAATGAAAGACAAAGTGATTGTTGGTAACATCGGCCACTTCGATAACGAGATTGATGTTGCCTGGTTGAAAGATCATTCCGTGGAAGAGAACATCAAACCACAGGTTGATATTTTCACCCTCAAGAGTGGAAACCAGGTGATCCTGCTTTCTCAGGGACGTCTGATGAATCTTGGTAATGCTACCGGTCATCCTTCTTTTGTGATGAGTAATAGCTTCACCAACCAGACCATTGCTCAAATCGCATTGTGGAATCGTCCGGAAGAGTTTGAACCGGGTGTTCATGTGCTTCCAAAAGCCCTTGACGAAAAAGTGGCTCGTCTTCACCTTCAGAAAATTGGTGTTGAGCTAGAAGAACTGACTCAGGATCAGGCCGAATATATCGGTGTACCGATCACCGGTCCGTACAAATCAGACGAGTACCGGTATTAATCATACCCCTCTTACAAAAACAACAAAACCCCGTTCATCCAAGATAAACGGGTTTTTTTTATGCTCTGAATAACCGCTCTGGTTAGTTCTCCTGCATCATATCGGCGCTAAGCGCTTTTTCAATTCGAATCTGAGCTTCCCGAAGATGCGCTTCGGTATAAGTATCGAAGCTGTAGGGCGGACTTAACCGACGATCAAGACGTTGTTTAAGATCGTTGAGCTGTAAACGGGCAACAGATCGTGCATCAGCAGGGGTGCGGCTTGGGGCATCGGTGACCAATGTCGCCATTCTGTCGATGTATGCACGTTGTAAATCCCGTCGAAGACTTGGAACATTCGTACCCGGAGCACTCCACACTTCGCCCCAGATCGCCTCAGTCAAGGCTCCCATCAATTCAGGGATGGTCATCACATTCTCGGTACCGAATTTGACTTCAGCGTCACGAATACGGGCAAATTTTGCCGGACTGGTCACCTGGTTCAGCAACGAACTTTGAAGTCCGACCAGCGACTCATGAAGGGGGTAGTCGATTCGTCCGCGATAGGTGTTCGTATTTCCCCAATGGCTCCAGCGATCGGCTCCAAACTGCTGATACACCTCAACCGGTAAATCAAAAGCATCGGCAGCAAATGCCGCATCGATAATAAACTGAAGGGCTTCCTCCTGTCGTTCTTTGGGTACGTTCACGAAGGGTGCCCTCTCCCCCGGATCTCCTTTATGATCGCGGTACTGATACTGACCACCAATGTACTTAACGCCGGTGGAAACGGCACGACCATACTGGTTGACGAGGGTTTGAAAAGCATCGGTTACTTTGTAGTACGGAGTGTCGTCGGTGAGCACATGCTCAGGCAGATCTTTCCAGATGTTCTGAACCAATGCCGCTCGTTCTTTTCCCCATGCCATCGGGTCACTACTCAAATCGTATACGTTTACATCGGGATCAAGTGCTCCAAAGCCACGGGCATCCTCATCAGGACCATAGGCATGGCCCGGAGCTGCACTTTGACGCGCAATTTCTTTTGCCTTCTCATCATCCGGAGTATATCCATAAGCGATCACCCATTTATCATAAGATCCCACAGAAGGTGAGTAGTAATAGCCCTGACTTCCGTTTGGGGAGATATTGATGCCCGGATATTCCATTACCGAACTGGCCAGTCCGTTTTCCTCGGTGTATGGTTTATCATGGAGGCGATCGAAGGGTGTATCTGCCGACGACCGGAAATTATGACGCAGACCCAGGGTGTGTCCCAGCTCGTGCATCGTAACCCGCTTCATGGCTTCCATCACATAGCTTTGGGGAACCGGATCTCCTGCTTTAATGCTTCCGTCTGCAATAAGAGCTGCTCTTAATAGCGTACCCTGAGAAGAAATCTCATCTGCAAAAGACGCCATTTCAGCTCCGTTCCGATACATTTCCTCTTCTTCTTCGTTCATTTCGAACATTTCATTCACGGCTGCAACCGGGTCTACATTGGTGCGGTAGAACGTCTTCCAGCCCT
This sequence comes from Bacteroidota bacterium, assembly GCA_039819115.1. GTDB lineage: Bacteria > Bacteroidota > Rhodothermia > Balneolales > Balneolaceae > JBCBST01. The sequence goes on along the minus strand of JBCBST010000030.1, from coordinate 5,747 downwards.
GAACCATATTCGCTTCGTACAAGATATCGGCATCTAAAATCTCGCCTGTCCGCGGATCCACAATAGATGGGCCGATTGCTCCATACCCAGTCAGATCGGATACATTCCATCGCATGGTGGCATACCGGATGTCTTCGGGATCGGCATCATCAGGAAGCATTTTAGCTTCAATCCCTCCGCGAAAACCAGCGGCCTCAAAGGCACGATTAAACTCCAGGATTCCATCCATCATAACCTGGCGGTATTCCATCGGTACCGAATGATCGATGTAATAGGTAATCGGTTTTTTAGGAGTACACAATCCATCGGCGCCGGGTGCATCTGCACACTCCAGCCTCCATTTGTTGATGTACCTGCGGAAGAATTCTTCGTCGTCGTTAGTGAAATCTTTATGCACCGTCATGAAATATCCGGTCCTATCATCAGCCATACGAGGCTTCATAGGTGTTTCGGGCAGTGCAGCCATCGTGTAATGGATCGTAACCGGGATAAATCGCGGATCGGCTACCGTACGCGGAGCACTTCGTTCTGAATTGTTGAAGGTAAGCTTCGCCTTGATGTTGGTATTTTTCGGAAACGACTTAACCGACGAGATATAACTCTTCTTTTTATCGAGAGAGGCTCTGCCCGGCTGACCGGGACGTGAAGACACCGCACGTTTAACAATACTGCCCACCTGCGAGATGTCCGAAATAAACCATCCGTGGATATCAGCGAGCATGACCCCATCTTTGTTGGTAGTTTCGATTTTGGCCGTCTCCATTACCGATGTGCCATACGTGATCGAAACCGCATTGGCTGCCGGGGTTCCTTCATCGGCCTTATACCGATGCGGGTGTTTTACTAAAAAGAGTTTGCCCTCATTCATTTCAAAGCTCACCAGCAAAGCCTCAAAGTAGTTCAGCATGGTTCCGCCGTACAAACCGGAAGCACCAATACCCTGGGCTACTTCAAAGTTAATGATGAACTCTTTATTAAGATCTTCTTCAGTAAGGGCCAGGTATAGCTTTCCATCTTTTTGATATAAGTCGAATAATCCCTCGTGCTTTTCTGCACCCTTCGTCAGTTCTTCGAACTTACTCATTTTGGGTTCTTCTTTATCGTTTTTCTTCTTTTTCTGGGCATAAGAAGAAGCAGGTGCCAGCAATAGTATGCACAGGCACCCAAGGATAAGAGGCTTCATATGTTCTCCGTTAGGTTAAAGTAATTAAGTTAGAGCAATAGCCTCTTATGGCAAGTGGTACTACAAAGTTTCACATCTTCCCAAAAGAAGGAAGCAATAACTTAACTCTACCCCACTGAAATCCACTCTTTTTTGAAGTATCTTTCCTGATCACTCACAATTCTTGATTTATGACTTACGATTACGACGTAATTATTCTAGGTAGCGGACCTGCCGGTTTTTCCTGTGCCATGCAGGCTTCAAAATTTGATAAAAAGGCGGTTTTAGTAGAAGGAAATGAACATCATTTAGGGGGCACCTGGATTAACAGAGGTACCGTTCCAAGTAAAGCACTGGGTGAGACAGCCCGTATTATTCAGCGTTTTCAGCGACAGTTTAACGAAGACCAGACCATTAAGCCTCACCAGAAATACAAAATGGCTGACCTGCTGTCGTACCGAAAGCAGATTCTGGACAGCAAAAATGATAAGGTGAGAAACGATATTGAGAAAAATGAAGTCGATATCCAGCCGGGCCGTGGCCGGATCGTTGGTGAGCATGAAGTAGAGGTTACCAGAGAAAATGGTGAAAAAAACACTATAACCGGGAGCCATATTCTTATTGCCACCGGAAGTTCGGCTATACCACCCACCCATATTACTGTGGAAGGCGCTACCCTGCTCGATTATAGTTCGGTACTTGATCTTACGCATATCCCCCACCGGTTGGTGGTTATCGGGAGCGGAGTTAATGCCCTTGAATTTGGAACCACGTTTGCAGCCCTTGGTACCCGGGTTACCATGCTGTGTGAAAAGGACGATTTTTTGCCCTTCCTCGACCACGAGATAAAAGAACAACTGGATGCCGTTCTCCAGCAGTTTGATATCGACCTGGTGATTTCTGCAGATCAGGTCGAAATCCTGGAAAACACCCTGCGGAACCGAACGATGATCAAATACCGCGTTCGGAACAGCAAAGAACCAGAACGTACTCATGTGGTGGAGACAGAACATGTGCTCTACCTCGGACCAAAAGCTCCGAACACCGGAAATCTCGGCTTAGAACATGTTGGACTTGATGTGGATGAAGAAGGCTACCTGGATGTTGGTGACGACTTCCAGACTAAAGTTCCTCATATTTATGCAGCAGGAGACGTGATTGGATTCCCTTCCTTAGCTGCCTCTTCATTTGCACAGGGAAGACTTGCCGCCTGCTCTATGTTCGGGGCAAAAACCACAGTACAAAGCCCTGATATTCCCTTCGGCATTTATTCTATTCCTGAGCTATCCCATATCGGATTAACCGAACAGGAAGCCCGTAATCTGGGTATGGATGTAACCGTAGGCCGGGCCTATTACAAAAACATTACCCAGGGCGACATCACCAACCAGCAAAACGGACTCCTGAAGCTCGTATTCGAAACCAAGAGCCTCAAGATTGTAGGTATACACATTATTGGTGAGCGGGCCAGCGATTTAATCCATTTTGGGCAGGCTGTTATGCAACTCGGAGGCGATATCCGCTTCTTTGTTGATCATGTCATGAACTATCCAACCTTTAGCGAAGCCTATAAAATTGCCGCGTTCAACGGCATAAACCGGGTACATAAAGCCGGTGTGAAGTACAAAAAAATCCTGAAAGGCTCGAAGAAAGAAGGGCAGGAATAGAAGCTATACGTTCATCCTTCCGCATCCAGCAATGAACCCGAAGAGTGGTTCATTGGCTGTCCTGTAATTATCTCCCTTTTCTTACGGACATAAAAAAACCCGGCATCATCATCTGATACCGGGTTTTCTGTTTTCAGAAAAGAATCTTATGGCATCGATGAAAGATCTTTAATCGATTGTGCCAGCATCATCATTTTATCTTTATGTGCACTTGCTGAACTCGCTTTACGCTCTACAGTAGCCGCTAGCGTCTTAAGAGCCCCTGTTCGTTTTTTACCTGATAGCTGCTCTGCTTTGTGCAGTCCCTGACGAAGAGCCAGTAATTCTGCTCCGCTCATAGCTTTGCCTCGCTCAAGCTGATCCATGTACGCTTTGGAAAGGGCAAATGAAGCAGGCCACTCGAATTTTGGCTGACCCTGAGCATTCAGATACGTCAGACGTACGGTGTTTGCAGCATCAATTTCATTTGCTGTGAGGTAAGGGTTTGGAGTCAGTTCAAAAATATCAAGACCACGGGCGATTTCTGAGTTTACAATGTATCCATTGTACCAGTAAACCGACCAGCTTCCACCCATAGACATACGCTCTGGGTTAGCAGGTCCGCGATCGTGGAATCCGATCTCGATTGGGTTAGCAGGATCGGTCCAGTCAAACAGAGAAATACCACCCTGATACCAGGACTGAATCATAATCTCTCTTCCAGGTACAGGAATCAAAGAACCGTTGTGAGCTACGCAGTTTTCGAAGCTGGTTTGAGCAGCAGGAATTTTGTAGTAGCTCTCAAACTCCATTTTCTTGTCACTGTTGATGGTGAAAATGGCGTTTGCGCCCCATTCCATTGGATCTGATTCACGACACTTAGGCTGTCCGCCACCGCCCCACTCATCAGTGAATAACACTTTGGAACCGTCATTGCTGAATGTGGCCGAGTGCCAGTACGAGAAGTTTGAATCCGCTACTGCATCTACACGGAAAGGATTGGCAGGATCAGAGATATCAAGTAATAATCCGTAGCCTTCACACGCACCACCGGCAAGACCGATTTCCGGGTAAAGGGTAATATCGTGGCACTGGTTTGGTCCTCTGCGCTCACGATCTCCTCCGCCACCGGTCATCTCGGCAATAATGGCTGGGAGTCGTTCTCTCAGCATAGCACTATCGGCAGCTGTTGGGTCGCCTTCGCCTCCACGCTCCTGTACCATTTGGCCAAGAAAACGAGTTGCAAAACGATCGGGTAGTACACGCTCATTACCACCAAGGGTGAACATAAACTTACCTGCTTTACGGGCTTCTTCCAGCGCAGCAAGTTCAGCAGGAGCAAGACCGTGCGTAGGAGGAGCTACTAAGTCGTCGAAAATACGGGGAGAGCTTACAATCTCAGAAGCTTCCGGGTTTGCCAATGGCACTTTGATAACCTCGATACGGAACAGCGCTGAATTCGGATCGTCTTCAGGCATAGCCGCTGAACAACCAGGTAGTTCTTCATCCGGACGGATAGAAGCTGATCCTGAAACGTATACATATATATTTTCATCATCGTTAGGATCTTTCAATACGCTATGTGTATGCGAACCACGGCATGTCTGAACGTTAGCCACATACTTCGGCTCGGCTACGTTGGTGATATCAAAAATACGGATACCTCTCAGTCGCTCCTCACTTACTCGTTGCTGCACACCTTCTGTACCGCAATCCAGACGGCCTCCAAGGCCTTCACCTGAAACAAACATGAGGTTTTCGTATACCGATACATCACTTTGAGAAGCAGGACATAAGTAGTCCACAACCAACTCAGGGTTTGCCGGATCGGTCATATCCCAAACGATAACTCCATTGTAGTTACCCTGGAATACGTAATTGTCTTTAAAAGCCAGATCAGAGTTGGTTACACCAACAAAATCTTCGGGGGGAGGAGTCTGTGAAACCAGTTTCAGGTTCCAGATGGCCTCTTCTGCATCAAACAACCCTGCTTTGAGCCCTACTCGGGGGTCAGGATTTGGTGCTTCAACATTTGCTATTGTGGCTGGCTTGATAGCAGGTGCCACGTAGGGTGTTTCCACTGTATCAGTGGATGAACACGCCGATACGATCGCCAACAACAGTGCCATTACTCCCAGGCGGGTTGCGTTTTTCATAGTGTATAACGTTAGGTTAAGTTAGTTAATTAAATCAGCGGGCTTTCTTTTAATTAGAAGCATCAGCTATTTGTTCGAGCATAAGCCGCATACGGGCAATCTCAGTTCGTTGATCGACTTGTATGTCGGAAGCAATTTTAAACGTTTCCACGCCTTCGCCCCCTCCGTCGGTTTTGAACAGTTCTTCTACCATGTAAACCGCACCTGCATGATGTTCAATCATGTAGGTAAGGAATTTACGGTCAAATTCTACACCCTGTGCTTCGCTCAGTTCCACCAGCTGTTCCTGCGAAAGCATGCCCGGCATGTTTCCGTGGCTCATATGGTGTTTATGATGATCACCAACACCATGAATCATCAGCATAAGTCCGTCTACATGGACCATAGGCACTTGCTGCTCACGATCACGCAGCCAGGTTTGCATGGTTGCAATTTCATCATTTTGTGCGTTTATGATCCGCGATGCCAACGTCTGCACGGAAAGGCTGGCTCCATTTTTAGGAGCAAGGTCCGACATGATAAGAGCCTGAGCGTGGTGACCAATCATCCCAATCATGAAGTTGACATCGGCCTCGGTGAATCGCATCCGTGCGCTGTCTTTCCGGGCTTTGTACAATGCTTCCAGATCTCGTTTTTCTTCAGAACTCAGTGTGATTGTTGATCCGGTTTTTTGGGCTTCCACTACAGAATCGGTAGTCGGAGTCTGTAGTGCAGGTTGTGAACTCGAACAAGCGAAGAACACGCCACTCAATGCAAGAATGGAAAAAAGGTAATGATGCTTCA
>JBCBST010000029.1:0-30762 GCA_039819115.1 Bacteroidota bacterium | reverse complement strand
TAATCCGGATGGGACCGATGTTCGGTCGCAGGCATTTTCCATCATGCACTGAACCGTATGAAATCATCTCAACACACATCTAAACCATGGAAAAAAGATACCCGGAGGCTGGTAAACCTAAGCCTTATCGATCTGATCGTTCCAATATAGAAGCTCATGATTACAATGCATCACCTGCTGGAATATGAAGCCTGTAATGGATCGCTAAATGATTTTAACAGGGCGTTTAAACATAAACGATTCCTCCATTTATCCATTGATCACTTCTATGTCATAAACAGGCTTGTTCAAAAAGTCAGGCTAATCGAAAAGGGCCTGGCTTCAGAAGCCTTTAAACATGCGGTGGATGAAGAACTTGAAAGTACATGTGATACAGCCGAGACCATTGCCAGAATGAGATCCATTGCGATACAGGATTGATGGTACACCGGTTTAACGCAATGGTGGGATCTTTTTGACCCGCTGTTAAACAATCGAAAAACAGGTTCTGCATCAATGGATAATGAGGAAACCAACGGGGATACATCAGAAAGCATAGGGGATTGTGAGTAAGAGAAATCAGAATACATAAACAATGAAACAAGTAGAAGAAACCGAGGATATGCAAGAACTCCATCGCAATGCATACATCATCCGTCAATTCCATTTTTTAGAGGAGGACTATGGCTTCGAAAGGAAAGAAGTGCTTCGACTACATTATACCCCTCAAACCAGGTGGGAAAAGTTTAAATGGGAGCGGTGCGATGTTACGGTGGAAATCATTCATGAATATGGTGCCTTGCCGTATAGCATCGTCTACAAAAGAATGGAGTATGAACTCATCAAATTCTCAGAACCCAATTGCAGGATGGGACTCTCCAGGCTCAAAGACAAACGTACTTTTCGAAAACGGCTGTCCCTCCTCTTTAACAAATTGACGGATGAGGATTTTGAGCAGCGAGTGGATTTTCTGAGAGATGAGCTATCAGCCTGTATCAAGGCTATTATAGCGTTTTAGGTAGGCGGGCTTGTTTAGGGATCTTTATCTCGTTCCGTAGCTCTGCTCTGCGGCATAAACCCGGATATTTAATACCAAAGGTATCGTTAACCTGTTCTTTTGGACCGCCCCCGACCTGTGTCGGGGCAGGCGCCAGAACCATCCCGAAGCCTCGGGACCGACTGGAAAGCTTCCGGGCATTCCAACCTGCGAATTCCGCACAACATCAATTCCCTCGCATTCGCTTGGGAGATGTTGCGCCTCTGGAATTCTTTACAGTTGAAATGCAACTCCTGCACCTTTCCCATGTCGGTTCTTTAACCTCATTTCTAGGGTCTACCGTTATTTCTCTTTAGGTCATCTCTGCGGAGGCAGGGATTTAAGACTATATAGAAGCCAGTCTTTTGATAGAACATCCATTCAACGACCACCTTGTCGTCATCCTGAACTTGGTTCAGGATCTTAATCTGGTTACGAAGCACTGTTCCCTAACCGAACAGTAACCCGAATCTTTACTTTCATCGTTAGTCCTCTTTGTTCATCTTACTACTATTACCAAACATGAATGGTATATCATGAAAAATGAACGATTACTGCTGGGGTGTACTGTGCTGCTGTTCGCTATATTGTGGCTACCCTTTGGACAGTACCCGTTCTTAATCAACCACTGGGTGAAAATCGGTGTATATGCAATTCCCTTTATCGGTATAGGCCTATTTGCATTTCGGGATCACGAACACCCCTTTCATTCAAACCCTCGTTTTATAGCCTTATTGATGCTTATAGCGTATGTCGTTCACCAATTCGAAGAGCATTGGATCGATCTTTTCGGAAATGTGTACGCCTTTTATACATTCAATAATAACTTCATATTATCTGCGCTGGGCGAGCCGGGTTCTGCTGTTAAACCTCTTACAAAGGAAAGCATATTCATCATCAACACATCACTTGTATGGTTAACAGGTTCACTGGCAATCCTGAGAAGTCCAAAACAGTTGTTTCCATTCTTTTCGATGGTTGGAATCATTCTTATAAATGGGGTTGTACATATACTGGCCGGCGTGGCTACCCTGACCTATAATCCTGGTCTGCTTACATCTATGCTGGTTTTTATCCCGTTGTGTGCCTGGATCCTCAAAAAAACCGCTCACTCGACTACTTATTTCAAAACCCTGGTCGTTGGAGGTCTCATCTGGGCTTTTTTTGCTCATGTAATAATGGTCGGAGGACTTTTAGCTGCCAACTGGTTCAACCTGATACCGGAATATGTGTATTGGGCGATGCTGATAGCATGGTCCATCCTGCCCGTTGCTGTATTCAGAGACTATAAACATAACACGGAGTTTCCGGAACAAAACACATCATTACCGGTGTAATTAACATCCAGGCTGTGGTGCCTTTAGCTTAACAGGAAGGAACACGGCGTTTGGCTTTGCGTCCATTCAACATTCACAAAAATGAGTACCACTGGTATGATCCGGCTTTTATTCTTCATTCTGCTCCTGGCAGCCTGTAATCAAAAAGAACCTCCATCCGGTCCTCCCCTACCGGAATACGTGGTAAATGAAGAATTCCAGGCTGTATTGGATACAGCCGGCGTTCAGGGTGTAATCCTCGTGTTCGACCCCGGTAACAACCGATTCTTTTCAAACAATTTCCAGGAAGCTGATGTACGCGTACTTCCAGCCTCCACCTTTAAGATTGCAAACTCCATCGTGGGACTCGAAACCGGGATTCTGGAGAATGAACACTCCGTGTTTACATGGGATGGAGAGGAACGGGCATTACCGGTCTGGGAAAAGGATCTCACGCTGAAAGAAGCGTTTCAGCTGTCCTGCGTGCCTTGTTATCAGCAACTGGCCCGAACCGTTGGAGTGGAGCGAATGAACGAGCAGCTCACCAATCTGAACTACAAAACAATGGACGTAAACAGCGAAACCATTGATACCTTCTGGTTAACCGGGACTTCCCGGATCAGTGCAATGGAACAAATCGATTTTCTGAACCGGCTATACAATCGGGAACTGCCGGTATCGGACTCCACCTATCAAACGCTTACCGAAATCCTGAAGATCGACCGTACCGACGATCATATCCTGAGTGGAAAAACGGGGCTGGCACTCAGAGACGGGGGAAATATTGGGTGGTTTGTCGGGTATGTGGAGAAAGGTGATGACGTCTACTATTTCGCTACGCGGATAAGTCCAGCTAATAGCGAAATGCCCGGCTACGTGTTTTCACCTCTGCGTAAGGAACTCACCCTGGTTGCGTTGAATACACTGGGTATTATGGAGTGAGAGGGCGTACAGGTGGATCGAATACCATTCGATAGACTAGCTAATACTCTAAAATCTTCTTTTGGGACAAATAATGAACTTCCCATCTCGTCGTCATCCTGAACCTGTCTGCCGGCCATGCCTTCGGCAGACAGGACAGGCAGGCTAAACTCCTCGTTTCAGTTTAATATCTATGCTTCGTTTAGATCCTAAACTGAAACTCGTCAGACAGTAGATTTCCAGTTTGGTTCCGTCCTTTTTATCAAAACCTCATTCCTGAGTTTTCCCGTCCTTTCCTATGTCGGTTCTTTAACCTCGTTTCGTAGCTCTGCTACGGAATGCTAAGAATCGAGAGCTCTGCTCAATGACGTAAACAACCTGCCTGACAGCCCACTACTACTCATTTCATTTTTCTCAAAAAAACCTGAAACATATACACCCGCAGAACCAGTACAAGTCTCCGGTTTTACCCTAAGCAGTAGTTGGGATATATGCTATGCACGCGAACGGTTAAATCATTTTACACGCCGTATCATCATAATACATAAACAGTTACGGAATAACGCTTAATATCAAAACGGGATATAATCAGATGGCATCTCCCCTTCAGGAGGCGGACGATGGCCGTATGATGTTCCTGCTTTTTAAACCTGCTGTTACGACCTGCATGAAATACACCCCATTTATCAGCCTGATGATCTTCACCCTGATTTTTTGGGGATGTAATGGATACCAAACACAAGAAGAGCCTGTTGAGAAACAGATTGAAGTTCAGTTCAATCCCAATATTCATACCTCTCATATTATTGAGTTATTTGTATGGCCAGGCGAGTACCCTACCCGTCCGCTGGTGGTAGAAGCACAACGGTATTTTGAGCCTTTTAAAAATCATCGGGCTATTCAACTCTCGGATAGCCTCCTCCAAAACGAGATCTTTTATTTTGATGAGCTGACCGAAATACTTTTGTACGCCGAACCTTTTCCGGCATCGGGATTCACGCACAGTCTGGATCATTCTCCATACGCTGATCGGGAAACGATCATTACTGAATGGGTGGAAGCTCTGGCCACGTTTTATGTGGACGCTGATGTGGCGTCTTTCCTGGAAAAGCATCAATCGTTTTATGAAGGCGCCCGCCAGGAAGTGCTGAAAAATCTACCTCCCGATGATTTTGTACAGCTTATTGAAGCCTATTACAGGGAAAGCAAACTGACCTATACCATTATTCCATCCCCTGAAATGCCAACCGGCGGTGCATATGGGTATCGTGGCATCGGTCCGTATGTGTATACTCCGGATGGGATGCATATTTACCAGGTCATCAGCGCCTCCCTGCCGGTAGAACAGGATACACTTACGGGTACCTACCCGGTGTTTGGCTTTGATAACAAGGAGTTTATCCTGAGAAATTCTTACCACGAATTTGGACATGCGTTTGTGAACACCGTACTGGATACTGAGCCTAACCTGGAGGCCGTGAATGCATACACCCACTTGTTCACACCCGGACTGAAGGAAATCATGATGAAACAGAACTACGGCAATTGGTTCGATTGTATAGCCGAACACTTGGTACGCCTGGGTGAAATACGGCTGGCGGAACGAAGTGGAAACGCTGCCTGGGCAAATGAGCTTAGAGCATATCACACAGATAAGCTTCAGTTTATCTTTCTGCCAGAATTTGAACGCAAAATCCTTGAATTTGAACAGGACACCAGCATCCAAAGCTTTGAAGCATTTATACCGGAGCTTATGATGAGTTTAAATCCGGTAACTTCTGATGAAGTAGAAACCAGAATACAACGATAACTTCTCCACGATATACCATTCAACCCGTTATGAAAAAGATCACGCTGAAACGACCCACGGAAGGCTTTAACACATACTGCTCCTATGATATTCTGATTGGGGGAAAAAAGATCACTGACCTCAGTAACGGGGAAGAAAAAACCATCGAACTCCAGCCTCACCAGGAATCTGAAATTCTGGAAGCAAAAATTCAGTGGTGTGGTAGTCAGAGCTACGCTATCAGTGATGCATCCGAAACAGGAACCCTTTTGGTAAGCGGAAATGAACTTCTGAATCGAAAAATACCGCTTATTGGGGCCTTATTCCCTCTTTCCGGAATTCTTTTGTTTACCGGGGATAGCATGCTGGCTAAAACCATCGTCACAAGTGTGCTGATGCTCGTATTGCTTGGGATCATCGGAACACTGACCATCTGGAAGAATAACTGGCTTACCATTGATGCGGATTGATCGGGTCAGCAGAATACGGATGGGGAACCTGCCTGCCGTCAGGCAGGCTAAACTCCTCGTTTCAGTTTAATATCTATGCTTCGTTTAGATCCTAAACTGAAACTCGTCAGACAGTAGATTTCCAGTTTGGTTCCGTCCTTTTATCAAAACCTCATTCCTGAGTTCTCCCGTCCTTTCCTATGTCGATTTTTTTAATCTCATTCCTAAATTCTCCCATCATTTTTCTTAAGGTCATCTCTGTCCGCCAGCTGGCGGACAGGATCTTATGGAAAGCCAGCTTCCGAGGTTATCGTAAATACCCAATTGCCTATCAACTAGTAGGTAAGTATATTCAGGCAAACGTTCTACCATGACCAAACAGGAAGAAATTATAGGACTGGCCGATACCCTCATCCGAAGAAAGGGGTACAACGCCTTCAGCTTTTATGAAATTGCCGAAGAAGTGGGGATCAAAACAGCTTCCGTGCATTATCACTTCCGCACAAAATCAGATCTGGGCGTGGCCGTAGTTGAACGACATATTAACCACTTTCACTCGTTGATTGAGCGACTAACCGGGAAATCGCCAATGGAAAAACTCAACGGGTTCTTCTCTATTTATACCGACATACAGCAGGAAAACAATGTGTGCCTGGTGGGATCGATGGCTACCGACTATTATACCCTGGACGTAAACGTGCAGCAGAAGCTGAAAGAGCTTTCTGCATTGATGCTGGATTGGGTAGGCGGATTTTTAGAGGAGGGAAGAAACGAACATATCTTTCATTTTGAGGGGCTTTCCAGAAGTAAAGCGCTCATGATCATTTCAAATATGCTGGCTATTGTACAGCTATCCCGGCTTACCAGCGCCAGCGATTTTGAAATCATTAAAACATCTATACTAAACGAATTGACAAACGAACCTTCATGAACAGAGTTGTAGTTACCGGGCTTGGCGCCTTAACCCCTATTGGAAATAGTACTGACGATTTTTGGAAATCCCTTGTACAGGGAATAAGTGGTGCCGCACCCATCACACGATTTGATACCTCGAAGTTTAAAACCACTTTTGCCTGCGAACTCAAAGACTTTGACCCGCTGGACTACATCCCAAAAGGGGAAGCCCGAAGGTATGACTTGTTTACCCAGTACGCCCTGATTGCAGTGGAAGAAGCTATTAAAAACAGCGCGATTGACTTCGAAGCCCTCAACAAAAACCGGATTGGTGTGATCTGGGGCTCGGGTAACGGTGGTATCGGTACGTTCCAGGATCAGGTGAGTGAGTTTGCCACCGGCGACGGCACCCCTCGTTTCAACCCTTTTTTCATCCCTAAAATGATTGTGGATATTGCTTCCGGTGTCATTTCTATCAAATACGGGTTGAGAGGGGTTAACTTCACCACGGTCTCAGCATGTGCCACCTCCAATACGTCCATTATTGATGCCTTTAACTACATCAAATGGGGAAAAGCGGATATGATCATTACAGGTGGTTCGGAGGCTCCGATCATTAAAAGCAGTATTGGCGGCTTTAATGCTTCAAGAGCACTTTCTACCAATAACGACAACCCTGAAGCAGCCTCTCGTCCGTTTGATGTGAACCGGGATGGTTTTGTGATGGGAGAAGGCGCCGCCGCTATTGTGCTCGAAGAACTGGAAAGTGCAAAGCGCAGAGGGGCTCCTATCCTCGCCGAACTGGTTGGGGGTGGAATGGCAGCAGATGCGTACCACCTTACCGGAACTCATCCCGAAGGGGAAGGTGCATACCTGGGCATGATGGCAGCCCTGGAAGACGCAGGGATCACCGCCGATCGCATCGATTATCTGAATGCGCATGCCACATCCACACCCCTGGGCGATATCAGTGAGCTGAAAGCCATCGACCGGGTGTTCGGAAGGCAGAACGACCACCTATCCATCAGTGCAACAAAATCCATGACCGGGCACTTACTGGGAGCCGCAGGTGCTGTTGAGGCCATAGCGTGTATCCAAGCCGTGCAGGAAGATCTTATACCCCCGACCATTAACGCCATCGATATCGAGCCTGATTTCAAGGACGATTTCAATATCACCCTTCATACCGCAGAACAGAAAGAGGTGCATTATGCCATGAATAACACCTTTGGTTTTGGAGGACATATCGCCACCACCATCTTTAAAAAGTATGAGGGGTAATGGTATAAATCCAGATGATCGCCCCTTCTGATCCCGGGTTTGGCTCGGGTACAAAGGGGCTGTTTTCAACGGGATTCGTCCCGTGTTTTTTGTCCGCAGTAAGCGTACTATCAGTCATCATAAGTAGGATGAAATTTATACCATGAGCTATCCTGAGATAATCCGGTGGGGCATTATTGGATGTGGTGATGTCACTGAAGTTAAAAGCGGACCGGCATACCAAAAAACAGAGGGTTTTGAGGTTACGGCCGTAATGAGGCGTAATGAAGAAAAGGTACAGGATTACGCCCGGCGGCATGGAATCGAAACCTGGTACACCCAAGCTGACGACCTGATACTCGATACGAATGTAGACGCGGTGTACATTGCCACACCTCCCGATTCACATACAGCGTATGCGTTGAAGGTAGCCGAGGCCGGTAAAATCTGCTGCATCGAAAAGCCCATGGCTAATTCCTACGAAGAATGTCTGGCGGTGACCGAGGCATTCCGCAACAAAGGAATTCCCTTATTTGTGGCCTATTACCGGCGTTCCTTACCCCGTTTTAAACAGGTACTCACCTGGCTTGAGGAGAACAGGATCGGAGAAGTGCGCCACATCAACTGGATCTTCACCAAGCCCCCCGGTGCAGCCGATCTTTCGGGCGCATATAACTGGCGTACCGATCCCGGGAAAGCTCCGGGCGGGTATTTCGATGATCTAGCCAGTCACGGGCTGGATTTATTTACCTACCTGCTGGGAAATATAAAAGACGCTTCGGGTTTCCATACCAATCAGCAACAGCGATATGCCGTCAGCGATGCGTTTACTGCCAGCTGGGTGCATGAACAGGGAACAACAGGTAGCGGAATCTGGAATTTTGGATGCAGCACAGCCGAAGACCGTGTAGAACTGTTCGGAAGTGAAGGCACCATTACGTTTTCTGTATTCAGGGATAACCCTGTAACATTAACCAGCAAAACGGAAACGGAACGACGGATTATTGATCATCCCGTCCACATCCAGCTCCATCATGTGCAGGACATGGCAAAGCAGCTCCTGGAGCCCGGTTTTACCCATCCTTCAACCGGCTCTACTGCAACTCATACCAGCTGGGTTATGGATCGCATACTCGGAAAACAGTAACCTTCTTGTTATGGCTTATTCCTTATCCAACGATCTCCCCTTTCTTCGACCGGAACTGATTCGGCATATGGAGGAGCACGGAACGGTCACCACCATCCCAAAGGATACCGAGATTCTGAAAACAGGGCAGCATGTACCGGTTATCCCCATTGTTCTGGAAGGACTGATTAAGGTGTGTACCAGCTTTGAAGACCGCGATTTGCTGCTGTATTACATCCAGCCCCGGGAAAGCTGCATCATGTCGTTTGCCGCCAGCCTGAACAATGAACCCAGCTCGGTATTCGCTATCACGGAAGAGGATACCACGGCCCTCCTTCTCCCCATTGAACATGTAGCCCAATGGATCCGCCAATTTCCGGATATCAACACCCTCTTCTTCCAGCAATACAATAAACGATATGCCGAACTGCTCGATACCATCCATCATGTGTTGTTTAACAAGATGGATACCCGCCTGTACGACTACCTGATTGAGAAATCCAGGCTGACCCAAAAACCCGTCTTAACGATGTCTCATCGCCAAATTGCCAGTGAATTAGGTACCGTTCGTGAAGTGATAACCCGGGTATTGAAAAGGCTGGAGCAGGAAGGAAAGGTAGTTCAGCATGCCGAAGGGATAGAAATCCTGAAGCGGTGACTGTAGTCACTGATTTAAACCAATGGCGCTGTTATATTTATCGAAAAGAACCTGATGAACAAAGCCCTTAAACTCATATTGGTTTGCATTACCTGTGTGGCCATCGTGACCGGTGTTGTTGTACTGGTTCAATACCTTTCAACTTAATGTACACATCATGAAAAAGAACATGGGATCGGCCGATCGGATCGTGCGAGTTGTCATCGCAATTATTATAGGAGCCTTATATGCAACCAACGTAATCTCAGGCACCCTGGGTATCGTTTTGATCGCATTAGCAGGCGTCTTTGTACTTACCAGCCTGGTAAGTTTTTGTCCGCTGTATGCACCATTCGGATTGCGTACCTGCGCATCTGAGCCAGCGAGCTAATTAATACCCCCTTTTCACTCCGTGCGGTTAGCGGGTGACCACCTGTTAGCCGCTTTTTATTTCCGTCGATATCTGGGTTGGCATGCTCCCAAACCCTATCTTCTGCCATGCGTAAAACATGGGCTGCTATCCGATTACGACCAGCCGGTTTACTGGTGTTGGTACTGGGATTTACGATCCCCTCCTTTGCTCAATCGTACCAGTATGCATGGAACCAGGAGCTGACCTCATCTTCTTCCCTCGTTGCCTATCCCACGCTGAGAACGGGCACGCATGTGAATGAAATTGGATTTGCGGTGGCACCAGGCATACGTCATGAGCTGGGAAAAACCCACGTTCTTTCGGTTTCGTTAACCACCCTGGGTCGTTTTAATGCGTCTAACATGGGCATTTCCGGCACCAGTGGCTCGTTCATCACCCGACTAGACACCCGGTTTGGGTGGGGATTAGCGCCGAGCTCACTCCCTGGTGCTGCCTTGCCGTCTTCCAAACACACCATCGGGTATTCCCTGATCCGGTACGGGAGCACCGATGGAACCACTCAGCTATCGGGATCTGTTTCCTATGCCTCCCTCCTGGGAAAAGGCCGGGTCAGTCTCACTATAGAAAACGATGCGCTGGCCTTTCGGGGACTCGATGAATTCAGAACCGGTGCCGGAAGCCTGGACTATCACTGGGAGCGGCGTAAGGCTTTGGTCGGGATTGGAGTAGGTGTTTGGTTATGGACAGGGACCACGAAAGGACTTCCCAACCTCGATTTTGGACAGCAGTATGCCATGACAGGCCAGTTTGGTTCGGCCTACTCCCACGGCATACTGTCCCTTCGTCTGCACTACAATGCCTATACCCTCGAACTGGGTTATGACGCCGATTCTATTCGCAGAGGAGTGCAGGATACCATCCACGAATGGATTGATGACGGAACCATACCCGCGGGTACCGAAGCCCGAAATCGGTTCTTCCTCACGTTCAGGGTTAATGCAACTGATTGGCAGTATTAGAAACAACACCAAAGCAACGACGTAGCCACCAGAGCATGCTGGTTAAAGACCGCTGAAGATGGACAGGATTAAATCCAGTACCGGTCCCGTTAACACCGGGCTGGCAATCGCCAGGTAATTCTTAAAAGCAGAACTCAGTTGCAACCCTTTTAATCGTTTGGGTTGAGGGGATTCAGAATCCGAATCACCAGCGGGATCAGGCACGGGTTCCTGTACCAGGCTATCAAAGATCACCTTTCCCGGCAGATAGAGCGCTAATAGCATGAGGGAATACATCATCCCAAGAGACCATACCACCGATTGATAAATGTGGGTAATGTTCTCGTAGGTTTTCTTCATTAAGGTCTCTTCAACGCCGGTATACGTCCACAAATCCTGCATGATAAACGCATTGGCCCAATCGAGCAGGCTGTGGATGCGCACCACATTCACCACCAGCATAAGAGCGCCTAAATAAATCAGGTATCGGAAGTACTTGAAATGCTGGGCCAGGTTCGATGCTTCCCCCTCGTTCATCCCGCTTACCCGATACAGCAAAATACTGGCTGATAAACTAAGGAACAGGGCTGCGATCAGACTTATTCCATCATTGATGGGCTTCAGGCTATCCAGAGACGGAAAATACCCGGCAAGCAGAACATCCGATAATAATCGCCAGGTATGGAGCGGGTTCCCCCTGCTGGTATTGATGTAGTTGATAGCGATGAAAATCAGTAAACCCGAGCAAAAGGCCAGCCCGATTACCGGTACGGTGCCTTTACGTCCCGGATACCTGGGAGCGATGGAATAGGTGTATGTAATAGCCCCGGCGTAAAACACGGCCAGTATGGAAAGAATCCACGCCAGGCCAACAGAGAGCACCCAGAAATTACGTTTCGGGTATGCATTGATCCGGGCTATAACCTGTGGTTCCTGCACCTGGTCATTCGCATTCTGATGAGCGATGATCCTGTTAATCTGAGCCTTTAAGTCAACAAAGTCCTTACAGTATGGTGATGCCTGTCCATCCTTTACAGTCTCACCTGCCTGCGTTTTTTCAGGCTCAAGTGAGCCGCACATCACAAAATTCGTATAGATATACCCTTGGGTACCCACCACAAGAAGTACTAAAACGATGGGTAAAACGCTTTTTATTCTGTTCAAAATGACCTGATCCCCGTTGTTCGTTTATGTTGAAGATGCAATTTCTACGCTGATAAAGACTACCCTTGCTATCAACCCCGGCAATAAACCTCCTCCGTTTCTGCCTGTTTAGAATAAACGTAGCTCTGTGTTAAATGTAAACAGCGCCATGCGGATTTGATCGGATTTCAAATCGAGCACCTTCATTATCCTTATCCTTTCTGCAACAAATCCGGATGATTTCTGAAAAAGCATTTGTATTTCGATGTATTCACTCTATATTTGTAGAGCATAAACTTCAAACATAGAGCAATGTCCCTACCCAAATCGGAAGAAGAGATTATGAAGCATCTCTGGAAGCTGAAAAAAGGCTTCTTTAAGGATATTAAGAATGAGTATCCTGACCCCAAACCGGCTACCACTACCATAAACACGCTGCTTAAACGACTGATCGATAAGGAGTACATCAGCTACCGGGTA
The DNA here is from genome assembly GCA_039819115.1 of Bacteroidota bacterium. Classification (GTDB taxonomy): domain Bacteria; phylum Bacteroidota; class Rhodothermia; order Balneolales; family Balneolaceae; genus JBCBST01. The sequence continues at coordinate 18,361 of JBCBST010000029.1, read as the reverse complement.
TATGGAAACAGCCGGGAATACTATCCCCTGGTCAGTAAAGACACCTACTTCTCGAACTTCTTTAAGAAACTGATCAGCACACACTTTGATGATTCCATTGAACAGTTCGGCTCGTTTTTTACAAAGGCTTCCAACATCTCGGAGGATGACTTAAAAACATTGCACAGAATCGTAGACAACAAGCTCAGGGAGGGTAATCATGATTGAATATCTCATCGAATCATTATGCTGTTTTGCTATACTTTATCTCATCTATATCCTTGGGTTTAAGAAGGCCGGATACCTTCAGTTGAACCGATGGTTTTTGCTAAGTGCCGTCCTGTTTTCTCTGGTAGTTCCGGTACTGGAGGTTTCGTTACCTACACCTGCTTTTGCAAGTTACCTGGAAGTGGAGCGTATTCCGGTAGTAATGGAAAATGACCTGACCTCCGATTCCTTTCGGTCTTCCTTTATCCTACAATCCTCCCCTCAGCAGTTTTACTTCTCGGATTGGGTATTATTGTTAATACCGGTCATATATATCTCGGTTTGTTCCCAACTTTTGTTTCGGTTCTGTTTTCAGTTGTACAACATCACACAACATATCCGAAAGTCAAAAACCATGATGTATGATGGATACAAAGTGCGTGTACTGGATGGAAGGTCTGATATCTTCACATTTTTTCGCTGGGTAGGTGTGGGAAGTCGCTTTCTGGAAAAGCAGAAACTGAAACGGGATTTAATCATCCACGAGTATGTTCATAAGAACCAGCTACACTCCGTTGATATCGTTTTCATTGAGCTTCTGTGCTGCTTCTTTTGGTTTAACCCGTTTGTCTATTTGTTTAAACACGAGATTAAGTCCAACCACGAGTTTTTAGCTGATGACATAGTGCTACAATCCGGCATCTCCTTTAAGGAATACTCCGAGCACCTGATTTCGTATACGTTCAGAGGAGAGAGCCCGGGTCTGGCCAGTGGATTTGGGTTCAGATCCATAAAAGAACGGCTGATCATGTTGGGTAACCGGGATAACAAACAGCCTCTGCCTGTTCGAATGGCCGTTTTGCTGGCTGTCGTTGCTTTTTTGACATTTAATACTGCGGTCACCCCTGCTATACAGGATAACACGCATCACGCTGCTTCAAATACGGGTTATCCCGATCAACAGGGTCTTGATCAACCCGGAACTCTTGTTGCTTCTACCATCACCTGGTCGGGCAAGAACAACGAAATCTATCTTGAAGGAAACGGGGTTCGCATCAAGCATGGCGAGAATGACTTCACGGTGAGCGGGAGGGCATCTTACCTGGATGAGGTCCACTATTTCGTATTCAATGGAAAAGAAGTAAAGAAAGATCGCCCCATTCGCGTTCATGGTAAAACCTGTAGCGTGATAAAACTCACACCAGAACAGGGGCGTGCGAAGTATGGGCGGAAAGGAAGGTTCGGCGTAGTGGAAATCACGGTATTACCTGCTGAGGGGGCATCAAAGTAATGAATAAACGATGTATGGTATGTGTATTCGCATTCCTGTTTTGTGTGTGCGCAAGGGGGAGTTACGCCCAGAACGATACGGACTCCCTGCTGTTTAATGGCAAAGTCCAATGGGAGGATTCCACCATTAACGGGTTTCCCAAAACCTTAAAGCTGACCTCGGTTTACAACCCGTTTGAGGTACACTCCCTGACGGTAGACACCCTTGGTCACTTTTCGAAATCTCTGCTTCCCGGCAAATACGTGATCGAACCTGAATTCAGCTATCACTATTTCGATGCTTTTATCCGCATTGATAAAGGATCATCCCGAACCACGATCGACCTGGCAGACGGGGGGAATACCACCTTCACCGTGGTTCTGGACACCCTTGCTGCTCCAGCCTTTGAATATGAAACGGGGATTCTTCACGGTGAGTTTAACGCTGAAGCGGAGCAAAAGGTCGACTCTTTTATACAGTCGGCTATGAGTTATTACAGTGTTCCGGGTGCCTCTCTGGCCATCATAAAAACCGGGGAGGTTGTGTACAACCAGTTTTACGGGGTGACCAGCTATGTTACGGCCGAACCCATTGATGCTAACACCCTCTTTGAAGCGGGATCCATAACAAAAATCGTGTTAGCGTTTGCTGTGATGAGATTGGTGGAACGGGGTGTATTAGATTTGGACACCCCTTTATTTACACTTTTGCCTTTTCAGGATGTGGCGCATGACGAGCGGTACAAGTTGATTACTGCGCGATATGTACTAAGTCATCAAACAGGGTTCCCGAATTGGGCCGATCGTGATGATGACGGAACCTTTGATTTATTGTTTACCCCGGGCACCGAATTCGGATACTCGGGAGAAGGGTTTGAGTATCTCAAAAGGGTTCTTGAACACATTACCAATAAACCGTTTCAGCAGATTCTGGAGGAAGAAGTGCTGAAACCCCTGGCCTGGGAGAACGTGCATTTTGTGGCGGATGATTATGTACAACAGCATGCTTCGGACGGACAAAATATTCATGGGTACCCCCGAAACAACTCTAATATCACCAAACCGATGGCAGCCTTTGGCATGTTTGTGGAAGCCCGGGGTTTTTCCAGGTTTGCGCTCGCACTAAGAAATAAAGAAGGGTTATCGGAACAGACCTACCGGGAAATGCTGAGATCCCATTCCACGGAAGAACCTGGTTTTGAAAAAAGCCTGGGCTTTACCCTGGAGCACACCGATGTGGGCACCGCTTACGGGCACAGTGGATATATGCCCACCAGTGGTTTTATCTGCAATTACATGTACTGGCCTGATCTGGATATGGGATATATCATATTCACGAATGGTACCACCGGTTTTTGGCTGGCCAACACCCTGTTGCAGCAATACCTGATTACAGGCACACCCTCGGATTCGTGATCGGATCAGATAAACAGGATGGTTCTGGAACCTGCCCCGATGTTCTAAAACTAGCGCAAGCGTCCACTTGTGCTTTTTTAATCATGAATACTTGATAATACAACTGGCACAAGCGGACGCTTGCGCCAGTTAAGGATGGAGTGCCTTAAAACGTCTTGAACACCCCAAACCGCAATACGGGAGTTAAATCCGGGTCCAGGTCGAAGATGACATCACGTGTGGGAAACAAGTTATAATCGTACCGGGTAAACTCCTGCCGCGGCACCACAGAAATACCTGCATCAAACTGGGCATACCATTTACCCTTCAGCAGACGCTTCACCTGCAGCGAAGTTATACCATTTGCCCAACCTAATTGATCTGCGCTGCCATAGGTATCTTCATTCACGCTGAACTGAGCACCAATGAGGGAAACCCCAAGACCTACCTCCCACTGCTTGTTGGGCAGATACCAGGCGTCTACCCGCGATGGAAGAATGCCATCAACCAGAATTCGCTTCGTTGGCCGGTAAAAGACACGGGCCAGCGGTATCCACAGCACACGACCAAAGCCCGAACTCCGCGATAGTCCCAATCCCCCGCGAAATTTCCGGCTAAACCGGTACTCCGTAAAGATAGCAGCCTCAACGCGGGCTGCATCCAGGGTGATCCCATCAAAATCGGTTGCCAGCATGGGGCGGGCCAAAGTGTATAGCAACCACTTTTTGTTCAGGCTACGCATCAGCAAAAAGTCGGCCTGAATCAGATGCAACTGCATGCCGTTTTCATCAAGCTCAGTAACATAAGCCATCGTTTCATTCGGAACGGGAATCACAGGTTGAACGGGTATCGTCGTAAGCTGTTGCTCTTCAAACGAATAACTGAGACTGGTGTACCGATAAGAGAATTTCGAAGTGAGTAACGATGTTCCTTTTTTATTGAGTACCGATCGGTCGGCGATCGAGAGGTATTGAGAATAACCGGTTACTTCACCCTCATACCTTGTAGAAGCATCGGCACTCTGTTGAGCCAATCCGGTGGCTGGAAAGAATTCCGTACGGAACACAAATTCTTCCCGTTGAGCCTGAATCGTATCCACGAGTCCGATGACCAAAAAGCAGCCTAAACAAATCTTGACAAATGGTTTCATTACGTTACTTTTACCTTTAACTGTATAACAACACGAAAGTATGAAAAAGCACCTATCGTTTGTTTTCCTTTTTATGCTAGTAACCAACTGCCTGGCAACAGCCCAGGAGCTGGCTCAGCTGGAAGCGATTGATGAATGGATTATGCAAGACCAGGTTCCCGAAGCCCGTGCTGCTGTACAGGAACTTCTGAATACGTACCCCAAAAGCTATGACGTGCTTTGGAGAGCTTCCCGGGTGGAACTACTGACCGGGGAACAAAGCGAGGGTAAAAAATTGGAGAAGAAGCATTACCGGGAAGCCCTCAATCTTGCCGATCGCGCCGTTAAAGCGAATAAAAAAGGAAGTCACGGATACATGCGCCGGGCCGCTGCAAATGGCAAACTGGCGTTGTTTGAAGGGGTGCTTACCGCTAATGAGTATGTGAATGCCGTTCGGGATGATGCCGAAAAAGCACTAAAGCTGAACTCGGAATCCCCTTACCAGATGGCCACTGCACATTACATCCTGGGAAGAACGCATGTCAAGCTCTCTGAAACACCGGCTGTGCTCCGAATGCCCCTCGATTTGGAGTGGGGAGATTTTGAAGAAGGACTCGAACACCTGGAAAAGGCCGTTGAGATGCGTCCTGGGTTTATTATGTATAACCTTGATTTTGCACGGGCTTTGATTGAAGACAAGCAGGATGATAAAGCCAGGGTGATCCTGAAAAACATTTCTTCTTTAGATGAGGTGGAACCGGGCGATAAATTGCGTAAGAACGAGGCACTTGAATTATTGAACAGCCTCTGACATCTACACAGTCAAAGAAATGAACACGCAGCCAGGCCGGAACAATCGCCTGGCTGTCTTTTTATGAAGTAATGGATATGAAGCTATTAATCTATGCCATGACAGAAAAAGGGTTCACATCCCTATCAGCTATCCTTGATCATGGATTTGCCTCTTTGGTATGCGGTGTGGTGATTGGACAGGATGCACACCTGGATGATGACTTTTCAGGCGCACTTACGGAATTGGCATCACGGCATCAACTGCCGGTGTTTGAACGGAATGATCCACAGATACCCCAGGCGGAATACGCCCTTGCTATTTCCTGGCGCTGGATGATCCCGGAAAGCAGCACCAAACTCATTGTTTTGCACGATTCCCTGCTACCCAGGTACCGTGGTTTTGCCCCCCTCGTGAACATGCTCATCAATAAGGAACCGGAAATTGGCGTAACCGCGCTATTCGCTGCCAAGGAATATGACCGTGGAGATATCATCGCGCAGAAGTCCATTCCCGTGAATCACCCACTACGCATATCGGATGCGATACGAATGATTTCTGACCTATATGGTACGCTTTGTGCTGAGTTAGCCGGGCGCATTTCTTCCGGTGATGTGCTTAAGGGTACTCCACAAAACGAACAGGATGCAACATACAGCCTCTGGCGAGATGAAGAGGACTACCGCATCGACTGGAATCAGGATGCAGAGCGGATACAACGCATGGTTTATGCGGTTTCTTCTCCATATAAAGGGGCATACACTCAGCTAAGCTCCGGTGAGAAAATCCGCGTGTTGGATGCCGTTCCAGTGCCCGATGTGCTTATTGAAAACAGAACGCCGGGAAAAGTCATTTTTGTAGAAGATGGATTTCCGGTTGTGGTATGCGGAACGGGTTTACTGAAACTTACCGAGGCCGTTACAGACAGAACCAAAGAATCAGCACTACCTTTTACCTCGTTCAGGATGAGATTGAGTTGAGCACGTGTTCTAATTCCCGCTTTACAAACTGATTCACTTCCCACTGATTGGCCAGAACTTCTCCCGTTTGGGGATGAACCTGTTGGTAGGGTGCCGGTCCATACTCAGGAACAAAGCCCAGTTGATTCAGCCCCTTCTTTGATGCCCGTTCGGCTATCTCCTTCCACCAGGATAAGAATTGGTTTTTTTCGGATGAGAAAAGCGGGGTTTCAGGATTAATCACCTGCGCACTTTGAGCCGATCCAACCCGGGCATGAACATGAATGGTATGTTCCATGGCTAGCTGAACCGCCTCTTTCTGATCCTCAAGCATAGATTCAGCAACAGAGCACCAATGTGAAAAATCGGCGGTCAGCTTAAGGAATGGGAATTCCTTCAAAAACGGATAACATACATGAGCAGCAAATGCAAACCGGGAGCGATGGGTTTCATGAGCTACAGGAACACCCGTTTCTTCCTCAATCCGATGGGCAAGGGTCAATAACTCTGCATTTTCGCGGAAAGAGAAATAGTCTTTACCCGTATGGGAATTGATCAATAACGGTTCGGATGCTGAAAACTGGTACAGGTGTCGTTCCAGGCTGTGCTTATGCTTCCTAAAGTCCGATTCGCCGGTATGATAGTGTTGTGCGATCACCTTAAGATCCAGGTCGGCCATGATGTCCAGTACGTCCCTTCGTTCTGCTTCTTCGGATGGAATCCCAAGCTCAACTCCGTCATATCCTGCCTCTTTTACCCTGGTGAGGAACGTGCCCCATTCCAAATGCGCGCTTCCCCAGTGTGGATAAATGTACAGGTGTTCCATTGCAGTGGCAGGATTAACCCACGAGTTGTTCCTTGTATTGCAACTCGTATAATTTTTTGTACAGCCCCTCTTTTTTCAAAATCAATTCCTGGTGGCTTCCAAACTCCCTGATTTCGCCTTTATGCATCACCATGATTTTATCAGCACCTTGAATGGTAGACAATCGGTGCGCCACTACGATTGAAGTACGCCCCTTCATCATCAACGTACTGGCCTGGGTTACCAGCGTCTCGGTTTCGGAATCCACACTGGATGTGGCTTCATCCAGGATAAGAATATTCGGATTATAGACCAGGGCCCGTACAAAACAGATCAGCTGTCGTTGTCCCATAGAGAGGGAAGCTCCGCGCTCCCTCAGCACATAGTCGTACGTTTCGGGCAGTTTTTCAATAAACCGATGGGCCTCAACCTGGTGCGCAGCCTCTATGACTTGTTCCCTCGTAATATCGGTGTTTCCAAGGGTTATATTTTCCAGGATACTTCCGGAAAACAGGGCATTATCCTGCAATACCAACCCGAAGTTGGACCTCAGATCAGACAAACTCAGCCGGGTGATATCGGTACCATCCAGTCGGATACTTCCTTTCTCAATATCGTAGAACCGGAGCAAGGTGTTAATGATAGTTGTTTTTCCGGCTCCCGTTGCGCCAACAATGGCGATCGTCTGGCCAGGTTCCGCTTCAAAAGAAACATTACGGAGTACGTAGTCTTCCCCTTCGGCATACCTGAACCATACTTTGTCGAACTGGATGCTTCCTTCCGGTTTGACGATACGCTCCGGGTTTTCTATTTCCACCACCTGGGTTTCGGTATCCATAACGGCAAAAATTCGCTCAGAAGAAGCCAGTGCAGACTGGAGGGTGTTGAACTTTTCTGATAAACCGCGAATGGGCATAAAGAACTGGCGGGCGTACTGAATAAAGGCCAGGAGCACCCCAAAGGTTACCCCTCCCATTAATGCCCTTCCTCCACCATACCAGACCACCAACGCCATAGCAAGGCTGGATATAATCTCAACGAAGGGCCAGAAAATGGCAAAGTAAAAGATGGTCTCAACGTGGGCTTCCCGGTGCCCGGCATTAATCTTCTCAAATTTGTCAAACTGCTTCTTTTCGCCGTTAAACAACTGCACCACATCCATCCCGCTGATGTGTTCCTGCACAAAGGAATTCAGCTTTGCAATTTGATCTCTTACTTCAAGAAAGGCCACCCGGACTTTTGCCTTGAACCAAAAAGTGGCATAAAACAGCATTGGAAGTACTGCTATGGTAACCAGCGTCAGCTCCCAGTTCATGCTGAACATGAAATAGAGAATGAATACAATCCGGAACAGGTCTCCAATGATGTTCACGACCCCATCGGAAAGTAATTCGCTCAGGGCCTCAATATCGCTAGTCGTACGGGTTATGAGCTTACCAATAGGGTTTTTATCAAAGAACTGTACATTTAGCGTCTGAATCTTTTTGAACACCGCATTTCTCAGCGCGTACAAGGCGCCTTGTCCAAACCAACGGGTCAGGTAAGTGTTAACCACCAGGAGTACAAATTCTCCGATAAGCGCCAAACCCAACAGCATAATGATATTCCACAGCCCGCCGTAGTCTCCATTCGCTATGTGCTCGTCAACAGCGATCTGGGATAATTTGGGGCGTATGGTTCCAAAAAACGAAGCACTGAGCGTGAGCGTCACGGCCAGTAAAACGTAGAAGCGATAGGGTTGGATAAAAAAGTAAAGCCGTCGGACCAGAGTTCTGTCGACGGCTTTCTCTTTCTTGGTGTTACTCACTTAGAATAGGTGTTAGAACCGATCGTAATCGTCGCTTGCGGTACGTGGTGTGTAGTTACGTGGTTGCTTTTCCGGATCGCGATCACGGTCACGATCTCTGGAGCGGTAGTCCCGGTCACGATCGTTGTGTGACCGATTGTAGCCGCCGCCCCTGTTGTCATTGCGGTCGTTTCCGTAGCGATTACCTCCACCATAGGAACGGTCGTTTCGGTCATTGCGATCGTTGGAGTACGATCCGCCACCCCGGTTGTATCCTCCTCCTCCCGGACGTGAAGAACGATCGTATCTGGAGTTACCATATCCGCCTCCACCGGAGCGTGAACCACCGCGGTCTCCACGATCGCCACGGTCGCCGAACGATTTACGTTTCCTGAAGTTGCGATCTCCACCGCCACCTCTCGGTTTGAAGTCTCCTCTTCCTCCTCCGCGGTCGCCTCCACGTGGGGAAGGAGCCCGTTCAGAAAGCTCTCTGAGCTCCACTTTCGGAGTAATAATGCCTCGTTCATGTACCGGATCGGTAAAGATGGGTCGAAGTTCGTTCGCCAACCAAGCCGGGAAGAAACCTTCACGTGCTTCTTTAAGCAATACATGCGGATTCGTGTATCGGGCTGAGAAGTGGCCAATGACCAACAATTTGGCCTGGGCTTCGGTTGCCACGCGGGCTGCATCAGCCGCAGTGGAATGTCCGGTTTCTTTTGCCTTGTCCGCTAAGTTGTTTCCAAATGTGGCCTCGTGATAGAGGATATTGGTATTCATGGCCAGTTTAACCGCATTGGGGCAGTACTCCGTGTCGGTGATGTAGGCAAAGCTGTCGCCCGGACGAGGGTGACCTACTACTTCATAGGACTTAATTACGGTACCATCCTCAAGGGTGACGTCTTCTCCGGCCTTTAATGATTTAAATTGTTCGTCGTTGGTTATGCCCAGATTGGCGGCTTTATCTGCATCTACCTTTCCTGGTTTATCTTTTTCCTGGAATCGGTATCCCAGGCAATATCGTCGGTGTTTAAGAGCCCGTGCTTCTACAAAATAGTCTTCGTTATCTACCACAACCATTTCGTCTGTGCCGTCCTCTATCTCAACGTAGATCAATTCGAAGCTTAACTCCATCCCAATGAAGTTGACGTTCCAGTCGATGTATTCCTTTATACCTTTCGGACCAACCAGTGTGAGTTCTTTTTCTCTGCGCTGAAGCTGAAGAGTGGATAACAGCCCGATCAGACCTGAAAAGTGATCCACATCAAAGTGAGAGATGAATATATACTCTACTTTTGAGCGTTTAATACCGGCCTGAAGCATACGCATTTGGGTATTTTCGCCACAATCGAAGAGGAAAACACTTCCTTCTCTCCATAATGCTACCGAGGGTAGGTGTCGAACTGCGGTGGGTGTTGCTGAAGCTATTCCTAAGGGAACTACTATCATTGTTTTATTCTCCCGTTTCTATGTTTTGTTTAGATGTAAACGCTGTTTATTTCAGCGTGATTCATATTTAGATTTCTGCTAGTTCTTCTTCTAGTATTTGCTTGTTGTACATGGCCGTATAATGGCCATTCTGTGCTAAAAGTTCGTTATGCGTTCCTGATTCAGCGATCCGGCCATCTTCCAGAAAATAGATGCGATCTGCGTGCTTTATGGTGGATATTCTGTGACTAATCATTATGGTGGTCCTTCCGCTCAATTCTTTTTGTATATGCCCCAATATGGCGTCTTCTGTCTTGGTATCTATTGCACTAAGTGAATCATCAAAAATGAGTATTTCGGGGTTTTTTATCAGTGCTCTTGCAATTGCGGTTCTCTGCTTTTGACCGCCAGACAACGTAATACCCCTTTCGCCGAGTATAGTCTGAAATTTTTTCTCAAAATCCAAAATATTATCTCTAACCTGAGCTTTTTCCGCAGCATCCTCAATGCGTTCCTGATCGGCTTCTTCTACCCCAAAAGCAATATTCGCTCCGATGGTATCAGAAAACAAAAACGTTTCCTGGGGAACATATCCTATTGCAGCTCTCAATTGATCCAGGGGAAGATTCCTGATGTCCTTCCCATTTATCAGAATAGCCCCTTCTGTGGGATCAAACAACCGGGGCAGCATTTGTACCAGGCTTGTTTTTCCGGAACCGGTTCGTCCCACAATAGCAATCTGTTCTCCTTTCCTGATGGTAAGGGAAATATCCTGTAATACTCTTGTTTCACTTCCCGGATAGCTGAAGCACACGTTTTTAAACTCGATATCACCGTTCAGGAAGGTCTCTGCAGATTCGGGTAAGGACGCAATCTCAACCGGCTGATCCAGTACTTCTTTGATCCGTTGCCAGGAAGCTACCGACTTCTGGAAACGGTTTGTGGTATATCCCAACGCAGCAACCGGCCAGATGAGATAGGCTACATAAATGAGAAACTCCACAATATTACCAATGGTCAATGTTCCATCGATCACCATGTTTCCCCCCTGCCATATCACGATAATCAGGGATATCCCGATCAGGAAGTTCAGCGCCGGATGGAACATGGATTCAATCATATCCAACCGTAACTTTTTCTTTCGGTAGCTCTCACTTTCCGCTTCAAAGCGAGCCTGTTCATGGTCAATACGATTGTACGCCTTTACTAAACGGATGCTTGAAAACGTTTCTCTCACCCTTCCGGCCAGCACCGAGTACTGCTCCTGGATAATGATGGAATGCTTGTGAATGTAATGGGTGATCCAGTAGGCAAAAACAGAAATAAACGGCAGGGGAATCAGAGCCCAGATCATGAGTTCGGGGCTGACAACAGCCATCATTGTGATCACAAAAGTGGCACGGGTTATCGTATTGACGCTGTACATGATAACGGGCCCAAAGTATTCCCGCACTTTGTTCACGTCTTCACTGGCCCTCACATACACCTCGCCGGAAGAATATGTGGAATAAAACCGCTGGGGAAGCTCCATGAGCTTCTTCAGGATATCGTTACGGATATCAAATTCAACTTTTCGGGAAGACACAATTAAGGTTTGTCTTGTACCGAAAAGGAGTATCCCGTATCCGAACACCGCGCTAAGCAGAATGAGTGAATTGTACGCCAATACTTCGGCAGCCTCACTGCTAAACAGGGTCGTCAACAGCGAATCGGGTACCGTATATCCACCAGCCGACAGTCCTTCCACCTCATCCATAGTTTTACGAATAAGAGATGGGATCCACACCAGGCAAAAGTTGGCTGCCGTCAGCAACAGACATCCCAGTAGTATCGAACCCCGATACTTCTTCAGATAGACATTAAGTTGACGAATTGACTCCAAAGTGCGTTTTTTTGTTTTACTTGCCGAATACGGTGTTCCAGTGTCGGGCTAATGCCTTTCCTGAATGAAAAGCCGATTCAACGGTATCACCGTTCATGTATGCTCCTATGAGGGCTACCGGCGACTGTTGGTTTCTTACTTCTAAAAAGGGTTGGTGTATGGGGTTTTCCGGTTTGCTGTATCTCCAAAAGTGGAGATTTTTCATGGTTGGTAATCCCGCCCAGCTCCCCAGAAGCCCACCCAGATCGTCCAGCAAGGCGTGCATAATCTCATCACGGTCGTCATTGATGTGGGCTTGTGCAAAATCGTAAGAAGAATGTACTACAAAGGTTCCCTTTTGATGGGCTCCACGCTCTTTGGATACCTCATTACTAATCCATCGTATGGATGGGTGATCGGGTAGTTCAGCGGCGTTCCAGCTTATGTCTGGTCCCCCGGTGTATTGGAGCAGCAGGCTGAATGTGGGCAGGTAACTGACTTCATCCACATCTTTTACGATGTTGAGGGTTGATATTTCGTCAATGGTGGTGTTGAGGATGGCATAGGCCTGCTTAGCCGGTGTAGCAATGATAATGGCATCAAACCCTTCGGTGTCGCTGCTTTGAAGATTCAGCATCCAGTTTCTTTTTTTACCGGATCCGCCCACATGAGTGATCCCTCCCACTCGTGTTTCGGTACGAACGTCTACCCATCGGCTCAGGTATTGTCCGATTTTGTTCATTCCCTCACCGGCTACATAGCGTGGAGCGGTAAGGGAAGCAGGCACAAATCCTTCGCCATCATGAATTACGAAATCACCATTCCATAACCGTACGATATCTTTATCCATGAGCTCTACCACAAACTGCTGGAAGTCGGCCGTATGGGCTTCAAAATAAGGCACGCCATGATCGAATTTCAGCTGGTGCTTATCACCGGCATAGCGGGTGGCCAGTCTTCCACCGAAGCCCCTGCTTTTCTCAAACACGACAATCTCATGGCCTGCTTCAGCCAGTTCTTTACCAGCAGTTAAGCCAGCTATGCCAGCGCCAATAATTGCAATTTTCATAACTCAATCAGATAACAACGTTCATACTAACTAATTTCGAACTTCAGACTTTGCCTCGCTAAACCGAAAAAAGGCTCACTCTGGGCTCAACGGCTTCTTTCCTTAACAGGGCCGGCCAGTACGCGACCACGTCGCTTGCCTTGGGTCTTCCACCTGCAAAACCTGTGACTCCGCTCGGACCAGTTAAAATCAATGGAGCAATTTCCATTCCAAACCGATCCAGGTGGCTTTTATTTTTTCCTGAAACACTGATTCTCATCTGAATTTCGTCCAGATCATCCACTTCCGATCCGAATGTAATGGGTTGTTCGGCAACTCCATTATATCCAACGTACTCTTTATGGAACTCTTCAAATTCAAGGTTGAGCTTCTGCGCCCGGTCTTCGAGTATCTCAGCGCCTTTTTCTGCCTTTTTCAGAGCATAGGGCCAGCTGTATACCAGAGTGGCAGTGAGTTTATACCCATCGTTGTAGCTGGCTGATACCTTATAAAACTCGGTAACGGGTTTACCCTTGATGCCGAACACTTTCACCCTGTTTTTTACTTCATCCTGTACGTGAATGCTGGTAAAATCTGCCACCACATCGGGAGTGATGTATTCGGTTGGGTCTCCGATTTCGTACAGTAACTGTTCTTTCACCGTCATGGCTGATACCAGTCCGCCGGTGTTCTCATGCTTAGTCACATAAAAGGTTCCATCCGGGAAAGCCTCCACGATGGGGAATCCGATGTTTGCAAAATCATCGACCGTTTCCCAATCCGTAAAATTACCTCCGGAAGCCTGTGCCCCACATTCCAGAATATGTCCGGCCACGGTACCTACAGCCATTTTATCCATATCCTCAAAATCCCATCCAAATTCATGAATCATGGGAGCTAAGGTAAGACCGGTATCGGTAACCCGGCCCGTGATAATCACATCGGCGCCTTTTTTCAACGCTTCCACAATAGGGCGGCAGCCAAAGTAGATATTGGCGCTTAGCAACTGGTCTTTAACGGAGCTGATGGGTGCCCCGTCTTCCATATTGGCCAAGGCATGCCCATCACTGAGCAGAGTGTCCATCTGGGGGAGAATATCATCTCCATCCACCACGGCAACGGTAAGATCGGTAACCCCGTGCTTTCGGGCCATCTTGAGGATTTCATCTTTACAGGCCATGGGATTAACCCCACCTGCGTTACTGATTACCGTTACTCCGTTTTGAGTAATCTCCGGTAAGACCTGTTCCACCACACCAACAAAATCTCTGGCATAACCCCATTCCGGGTTTTTCATGCGCTGCTTTTGCATGATGGACATAGTGACTTCTGCAAGATAGTCCATCACCAGATAATCGATGGGCCCTTGTTTGGCCTGATTGACGGGAGCTATGGGCAGGTCACCCCAAAAGCCTTGCCCGGAAGCGATTCGAATACGTTCTTTCATGTATGGGCTCAATTCTGAATTGAGGCAAGAATATCGGAATTAATCCGCTGGCTTAGAAATGAAAACAGCGATTAAATACCAAACCCCCGGCACATCTTGCAAAATGTTTTTAATCGTGGTTTAACCGGATATAATTCGATGTGAAATCCCTTTGTATATGGCTTCCGTCCGGTTATGTACTTCCAGCTTCTTGTAAATATTCCGCACATGATGGCGAACGCCGTCTACCGACAGCCGCTGTTCGAGCGAACGTCCGATTTCTTCGTATGATTTTCCGGTGGCCAGGGCCTCGAGTATTTCCTTTTCGCGTTCGGTAAGCTCGGTACTTGCATACACTTCCGAACGGTTGAACATGGTATTGATCACTTTGCGTGCAATACTGGGTGTGATGGGAGATCCACCATTATGTGCTTCGCGAATAGCCTCAACGAGGTCTTCCGGACTTATTTTTTTAGTCAGGTAGCCGATGGCCCCGGCCTTTAATGCTTCAAAAATGTGTCTATCGTCGTCGTAAACCGTTGCCATGAGGATGTTCATAGACGGTAGCTGTTCTTTAATCTGGTACACCCCTTCCACGCCAGACATGCCCGGTAGCCCGATGTCCATTAATAATACATCGCACTTTTGCAGTTCACCGGATTCAATGGCAGATTCACAATCCCCAAAACAGGCAACCACACATAAATCTCTCTCATAATCGATAAAGGTTTGCCAGCCTTCCCGCATATATTTATTGTCTTCTACAATACCCACTTTAATCATGTATCAATCCTTTCATTGTTGTGTAGCAATTCTGTATACATCATATTAGGGAAGTTCCCTTTAAGATAACCTACATACGTATGTAGAGTTATTAAACGGGAATTTCAAGGTTCCATCGGGTACCAAATCCTTCGGCCGTATTCAAATCCACCTTAGCGCGAATAAGTTCAGCCCGTTTATAAATGTTGTTTATGCCATTCCCTCGGGCATCCAGTTCCGCAGAAAATCCTTTTCCATCGTCCTGAACAATCAAAACCAGGGTGTTTGATTTGTTTGTGAGAATAATGTCGAGCCTGCTGGCATCGGCATGGCGAACCGAATTGGTTACCACTTCCTTGAATATCATCCAGAGATGCTGTCGAAACTCCATTTTCATCTTACCCTTCAAATCCACATCAATCTTCAGGTTGTGCTTCATTTCCCGGGATTCGAGTATATCCACCGTGTAGCGCCGGCATTTTGCCAGAAAGGTTTCCCAATCATCGTGTTCGGGATTAATGGCCCAGACAATATCGGATATTTTCTCTTTGGCGTCGTTTGCACTTTCCAAGATGAGCTTCACAAATCGTTCTGATTTCTTTTGAGGCTGTTCCCGGTCTACCGCATGTGCAAAAAAGCTGATACTGCTCAAGGTGGCGCTTACCTCGTCGTGCAGGTCGGCAGCAATCCTGTTTCGGATTTGTACTTCTTTCAGAATCTGGTTCAATCGGATGAGGTAGATCCCATACAGCGCCCCTGATACTGCCATCACATATAATACATACGCCCACCAGGTACGATACCAGGGCGGGAGTACCGAAAAGGTATATTCGCTGATGCCGCTGAGCACCCCATAGATATTCCTGGCCTGAACCTGGAAGGTGTACTCTCCTTCCGGGATAAAAGTATAGTCTTTGGTCGGTTCACTGATCCATTCGGTCCAGGTGTCTTCGGCTCCCTCCAGCCGATACCGGTATTCGGTAGCCGTTGGATCGGAATAGGTGGCAGCTGCTACTGAAAACCGGATTCTGTTATCCGAATAGGGTATGGTAAACGCCTTGGTACTTGCACCATTCAGCAGAGAATCGGTGTTGATGGTGGTTATTTCATTGATGGCCAGAAAAAAAGAATCCTCTGGTTCTGAATCCAGCGTGGGATCGTACCGGGCTACCCCATTCGAGGTAGAAAGCCACATCATGTTAAACCGATCAATCATTAACCAGGCAGGCGTACCTATTTCCACCCGATATAAGCCCTTCAGATTTCTTGAAACCAGTCCTTCTCCGGTATATTCAACCGCTTCATATCTTGGACTTGTTGAAAAATAAGCCACCTTACCGGGCTTTGATGCACCAAGAAACACTTGTCGGGTAGTATCGGCAAACTGCTCCCCAAACCGCTCATCCGGCACTATAGAGTCCGTGTTACTGTCATACACGTATAACCCATTATTGGTAAAAAAAGTAGGTGCCCCATGCAGTAAAGAAACGGTTACCCAGGCACCAAATCCCGGAGCAAACGTTTTACCATAATGCCTTACGGTGTAATCCGACACATCACCCCCAACACGGATCTGGTACACCCCTTGTGGTGAACCCACCCAGATGTTTGAAAGGGAATCGACAAGTAATGAATTTGGTCTCGATTTTACTTCATCAAATGTTATGCTTTTTTCAATACTGGTGTCTGTTCTGGCATGCATGGTTGCACCCATGTTTGCCGTCGCAAACCACGTCTGGTCTTCATTAAATACCTGAACGTGAGACACTTCTCTTCCGAACACCTCGGCTCTGCTGCTATTTTCCGGCAGGAAAAAAGGAGTACTGTTACATCCAAAAAAAATACCGTCCGATACTTCTGAATAGGAAAGACAAGACCGGGTGATGTTTTCTACTTTCTCTAAACCTTTGCCTGTTCGTATGAAAACGCCTTCGCTCGTGGAAATGATAAACCCTCGCTGGGTTTCAGCGGTAAACCATACAATTCCAGGAATGCCCACCCGTTCGTCATATACCGCTAGCGGAATCCCTAGTTCCAATTTATTCACCCCGCTGTTCGAGGATACCCATACCAATCCTTTTTCATCCTCGAAGATATCCAGTATGGTATTATTCAACAGACCATCATCTTTATTAAGGGTTCTAATGATTGCACCTGTGGTGTCGGTTTGAACCAATCCATTACCCAACGTCCCAAACAGCAAGGTACCATCATTCAACTGTTCCACATCATATAATCCCCGGCTGATCAGGGCGGGATTAAACCTGAACTGAACAGACGATACGGTCCCGTGCCTGTAAGACACACAGCCTGTGCTTCGGGTACAAATCAAGACCTTATCATTGTACGGGGTCATGATCTCTATAAAGTTATCCCTGAAAAAGGGATCGTTTCCATTCTCAATTAAGGTGAGTTCATCATCCCGAACTTCCAGCAGTCCAACTCCAGAAGATTTCACCACCACTTTATCATCAATCACTCCAAGACCCTGGAAACGGACGGGAGGCCGGAACACCTCAATGCTTTCCCCATCATACCGAAACAAATGGGTATTGGACTGGAAATACACCAACCCGTTATGAGCTATTGTATTAAACACGCGATCGAACTGGATAGAATCAGGCACCAGTACCCGCCTCAGGGAAACATATTCTTCGTTTATATTGCCGGGTGATTCTGATGGGCGTAGGTATCCAAAATCATTGGCTCCCCCAATAAAAATGCGGCCTTGTCCATCTTTTGCTATAGAAGCCGGTCGACCGCTTACAGATGTGGATCTCCAGGATACACCGTCATATTTAAGCACTGCACCCTGATTTGCAACGTACAATACCCCATTCGTATCGGTTATCGATTCCCAATTTTGAGGTGAAGCACCTAACTCTTCGGTATCGTAGGCATCGATTAAGGGTAAACCATTAAAGGGCTGCACCTCAGCAGATTCTACAACCTGCAGAAGTACAACCCCTAAAAAAGCTAAGTACATTTAATAATTATGTAGCTACTGTAAGAGCATTAGATATTTAATGATATCTATGGCTCCGGATCATTTGGTGGCTGAAGGGGCACCTTATCATCATCATCTTCCTCAGGGACAGATTGCGTGCTGCTGCTACTTGCTGCTGAAAGCGGAGCACCAGCAACCACCCGGTCAATCCGGTACACATAGGTATCGAATCCTGGATAGTTAATATCGTTAATTTTCTCCTGAACAAACACAAAACTCGCACCCTGATAAATAGGTTGAAAGTGTAGTGTGCTATTTAGACGAAAGCCCTCGCCCGTAGGGACCTTTAATGCCAGAAAAGCGGCATCGGCAGGGATCTCTCCGTTGTTACCAACTCCGTACTGTTTCCATACGCCGGGATCCTGGTACGATTGCATAGTTTTATACTGGAAGTCGAAGTCAACCTCTTTTACATTCTCAATCTTCTGACCGGGATTGGGATTTTCTTCCAATACCAAATAATAAAACGAATACGTAAAGATGAGGTTAGTAAAAGAGGTTGACTTCGACTTC
>JBCBST010000028.1:0-31321 GCA_039819115.1 Bacteroidota bacterium | reverse complement strand
GTCGTTTAAGGACTACATCATTAAAGTAACTCATTAACTCCATGAAATTATCATCAAGTCACGGAAAAGCGATAACAGAACCCACCGATCAGCAGATTAACGATGCTATTGACGACATCGAAGACAATAACGGCAGTTTCGTAATCCTAGACTCGGGTAAAGATTTTGTACAAGCTGCGGGAAGCTTACCCGATAAGCTGGTTGTTGAATATCAAGTGGATGGCAAGCACTTTCAATCGATGTCTGAAAACCATTCAGCAGAAGAGGTTAAAAATATCCTTAAGCAGTTTCGTAATGGACTAGGTGATTTTAAACGACAGTACGAATGGAAAGAGATAGATTTAAATAAAGCGGGTAAAACCGGTTGTGCTCCCATTCTGTTTGTTCTGATGGTGCTACTTATCTGGCAAGTTTTTTTATAAAAACCTACGTCATATACAGATACGGCTTCCAGGGCTCCTGAACACCGCCGGTCACATCGCGAAAGAACGTAATAGGAATCGGACGGTAGGGTTCCCGTTTTAACTCCATCTGAGCTTCTTCCGGGGTACGATTTCCTTTTTTCACGTTACAGCTTTCACATGCGGTGGTCAGATTTTCCCAGGTATCTTTTCCTCCTCTGCTCTTCGGCTGAACGTGGTCAATGGTGAGGTCTGATTTCTTGCCACAATACATGCATTCAAAATTATCGCGTCGCATAACGTTACGACGGGAAAGTACAATCTTGGTGTATGGCACTCGGATGTACCGTCGTAACCGAATTACCGAGGGATAGTCGTAGGCTTCATTAACCGTGCGCAACGTCTTCTCAGGGTCGTTATGAAGGAGCTCTGCTTTTTCAAGGCAGAGTAGCTTCATCGACCGCTGTACCGAGCAAATACTCAGTGGCTGATAGTCTTGATTTAATACCAATACATTGGCGTTCATAGTGCATTCAGGTTTGGAGTGGTCGTTTGTAGATTGCTAATTGTTCTTTCTTTCGCGGAGAATGCGGATATGAACCAAAAAAAAGGGCGTACATGCCAAACGCAGGTACGCCCTAGTATCTTATATTTGGCCTTTAATTTCAAATGCCGAGGGTATTAAAGATTTCGGCTCGTACATCGGGGTTAATCGCCAACGCCAGGGCAATGGATACAGCCAGCCCGATTAAAGCAAATCCGACATCCCGTCCGGCCATACGCAAAACCTTGGGCATAGGCTGTCCTAAATGTTGGGCGCTGGTAATGCTCATCCCGATTTCACGACCTGCTAACAAGCCGATAAACACCCATGTTGTACTCATAGGTACGGTGCTTACCGTAAGCTTGTAAATCAAAAGCAGAGCATAAATAAAGTCGATGATGGTCGCTGACCGGATATCGGTAACACGGGATTTCTCGGTTACAATCTGCTGAATTTTGTCCCCCTTCAGGTAAAATAACACGCCCAAGCCACAAAAGATGAAGAGAGCAAATCCAAGGAATTCGGCAATATTTAAAGACCGAGGCAGGTACACGGCAATGTTGGCTGCATCCTGCATCACCCATACAGCCCACAGCGATCCGGAGGTGAGCCACTGAATGGGCAACCAGTAAGGAGCTGCTTCACCGGTACTAAATCGCTTCTCGAGGAAGTTTGTAATGGAAAGCCAGACAATAAGTCCCATACCAAATGCTAAAAAATAACCTTGCAAACTTTTGCTAAGTACCGAAGTAATCCCATCCACATCGGCTGCAAAACAACTAAGCAGCAGGAAGGTGGTTGAAACCGGCATTTTAAGACGGGTAAGAATCAGCAGGAACAGTGGAGCTGCCACCTGTAAATATGTAAAGCTGGTAGGAGCCTCGGAGAAGCCTTTGGAAGACAGGCGTTGATAGCTCACGTCACCATCGTACAAAAACCAGCTGATGGTAACCGTCACAAAGAAAATGCCCCCAATATATACCCATAATGCCCACCAGGGCCGATCCTGATTGGATGCTAAAAACGTGCCTATAGTTTGAATACTGTCATTGGCAATGGCAGAATATCCGGCAAATAAAAAGCCAACCCACATCGCAATGTGTGCATAAGGGAAAACAACGCCGGCTATAATGAAGAATACTCCAATTAACCCGATGAATACCCGTTCTTTGCGTAATACGTCTAAAAAACTATCACGTTTTTCTATGGTAGATGGTGTTGCGGCTTCGGGCATTAAATGATGGGTCTGTAGTGCTACGTAATTTAAACACGGAGGGTACTAACCTAATATTAAGCAAGTATTATGCGCTTCAATATCCAAAAGCTTTAACATTTCAGGACTCCAAAAAAACGCCCATCCCTGTTTGGAGCGACAGAGCTCGGTAAACTTTAAAAACTTTCATATTTCTCCTGAGCTGGAATAGTAGTAGATTTGCGTTTGTACTTATGAAAGCGCTTTTCTGAACTCATATAAACCTATTTATGTCGCCACTATCCACCGACGTTTACAAAGAACCCGCACCAATCTCTGCCGATTCTCCATTCGACTCCATGATGCACCGGTTTCATTTTGCCGCCGAAATCTTAGGGTTGAACGAAGGCATGTTTAAATATTTATCCAGTCCTGAGAAGGTCGTGGTTGTTTCCATACCGGTAGTCATGGACGACGGACGTATCGAAGTGTTTGATGGTTACCGGGTCATTCACAATAGCATTCTGGGACCTTCAAAAGGAGGTATTCGGTATTCTGATGATGTCTCCGTGGATGAAGTAAAAGCCCTCGCAGCGTGGATGACCTGGAAGTGCGCGGTTGTGAATGTTCCTTTTGGTGGGGCCAAGGGCGGGGTTAAAGTAAATCCTAAAGAGCTTTCCACTTCTGAACTGGAGCGATTAACACGCCGCTATGCCAGTAATATGCACGGTGTATTCGGGCCGGATACCGATATACCCGCACCGGATATGAATACGAATGAGCAGATTATGGCATGGATTATGGATACCTATTCCATGAATCATAAACGCACAGAAACAGCAGTTGTAACAGGAAAACCTATTATTCTCGGAGGGTCGAAAGGGCGCAGAGAAGCAACCGGGCGAGGAGTGGTTACCTGTACTCTGGCTGCATTGAGCAGGCTCCGTATATCCCCAAGCAAAGTACATGTTGTGGTGCAGGGCTTTGGAAATGTGGGGTCGGTATCCGCAGAGCTAATGTATCAACAGGGAGCTAATATCATAGCCATCAGCGATATCAGCGGTGGGTATGTCAATAAAAAGGGGATCGATATCCCGGCAGCGATCGAATACTCTCAGGCGAATGGTTTTTCCCTGGAAGGATTTTACGGCGCGGAACCCATCAGCAACCAGGAACTACTGGAATTAGACTGCGATGTGTTAATCCCTGCCGCCAAAGAAGACCAGATTAATAAAGAGAACGCTGCAAAAATTAAAGCAAAAGTTATTGCTGAAGGTGCAAATGGCCCGGTTACATCGAGTGCTGATAAAATTCTGGATGAGAACGGTATCATGGTCATACCCGATATTTTAGCCAATGCCGGAGGTGTTACGGTATCCTACTTCGAGTGGGTACAGGATCGTCACGGTTATTTCTGGACAGAAGAGCGGGTGAACCGCCGGCTAAACCGCATGATGCGCGAAGCATTTGATAACTTGTTTATGGTAAGCGAAAAGTATAGTATCACCCTGCGCCAAGCAGCCTATGTATACGCAATAGAACGTGTTGCCACTACATTAAAACTGCGTGGTATTTATGCCTAGGTCACCTCATATTGATGAACTATACACACGAGCTTATTCTGAGTTCTACCTATGAAGAACTAAACCGGCTGGAAGTGTTTCTTAATACACTACAGACCGATTTAAACTTTGATGATGAATTTTATGCCCGTCTCATGCTTACGGTTAGTGAAGCAGCAACGAACGGAGTAGTTCACGGGAACAAGCTGGATGAGGATAAGCGGGTACATATTACCGCTTTCTGTGATGGGCAACGCCTTGTTGTGACCACCCAGGATGAAGGGGAAGGATTTGACCCCCAATCCGTTAAAAATCCTCTGGATGAAGAAAATCTGCTCAAAGCCAGCGGGAGAGGCGTCTTTTTGATGGGAGAATATGCCGATTTGGTAACCTACGAGGATAGCGGGAAGCGGCTTATCATGGAGTTTCAACTCCCCTGAGCAAAAAAAATCCCGCCGCAGCGGGATTTCAAAACAATCGATCAGGCAAGCTGCGCTTCCAGATGCTTTGCAAGATGTGTTTTTGGCACAGCACCAACAATTTGGTCTACCACTTGTCCATCTTTGAAAATTAAAAGAGCCGGAATACTACGGATTCCATATTTAACAGATACTTCCGGATTGTGGTCTACATTAACTTTTCCAATTTTGGCCTTTCCTTCATACTCGCCAGCCATCTCTTCCACAACCGGTCCAATCATGCGGCATGGTCCGCACCATTCTGCCCAGAAATCAACAAGCACCGGAGTACTGGACTTTAGGACTTCTTCATCAAAATTAGTGTCGGTAAATTCTACTGTTTTTCCCATAATAAATGTGGTTTGGGTTTATGCTTTTTTTAAAACTCGCCTAATATCGGGACTTACCCATTCAAAATGCATATCGTTTATACCAATGAAGAGTATTGGTTAGGGCAATGAACCAGCAACCCCATCTCTCCCATTACCTTCCTGCAAATTGCAAGTGAACACACTCATCCCCGAGAACATTACGAAGGCCGTTAAGTAATTCGTCGTTAGGGTCAACCACAAAATTTCGCACGTTCATGGTAAACGGAGCTTTTGCTTCTTCGCTGTACACATTGAATTTAACATTAGTGGTTCCTTTGTATACGCTGAATAAGGTCTCCACCTGTTTTAAGTCTTCCGGGCTTATAGCAGAAGTTTTTATATCCAGTTGAAGTCTCAACCTATCCTGAAACTGTTCTCTGAGATTTTCCACCCGTTCGAACTTATTTGCAAGCACTTTAACCTGCCCGCTTTTTTTGTCAAGTGTGCCGGAGATATACAGCACATTATCTACTTGTAGCAGGGTCATATGTGCATCGAACGTGCGGCTAAAAGCAATGACTTCCGCAGAATTATGCAGATCTTCTACTTGAAGAAAGGCAAAGGGACGCCCCTTTTTATCGGTAACCTGCTTGATTCCGGTAATAATACCGATGAAAGAGATATCGGCCCGATCGTCAAGTCTGGAAAGACATTCTTCGCCCAGATGCTGCTTTCCAAATAGGGCGATGTCTTCTTTGTACTTATTGAGGGGATGTCCGCTCAGATAAAACCCGATGAGTTCCCGCTCTTTGTTCAGGCGCTCTATAGAGCTCCAGGGTTGTATATCCTGTAATCGGGGTTCGGCGATGGCAGGAGCACCGTTACTCCCTCCAAAAAGATTCACCTGGTTCAGACGTTCTTCTTCCTGCTTACGCGAGGCGAAGGTAAGAATATCCTCAACACTCATCATGAGCTGAGCCCGGTTCGTATTCAGTTCGTCGAAAGCACCGGCAGTAATCAGGCTTTCCATCGTTTTGCGATTACAAATCCTCAGATCCACACGACTTGCAAAATCGAAGATCGTCTCAAAACGTCCGCTTTCTTTTCGTTCTTCAACAATATGGGCAATAGCTCCTGAACCCACGCCCTTAATGGCCGACATCCCATACTGCACCCTGCCATCCTGCGCCGTAAACTTACCCCGGGAAGAATTTACATTGGGTGGATCAACAGGAATGCCCAGCCGCTGGCACTCTTCGATAAAGGCCGCTACTTTTTTGATGTCGCCCATGTTATGGCTCATAACCGCTGCCATATACTCAGCCGGGTAATTTGCCTTAAAATACATGGTATGATAAGCGACCACAGAATAGGCAGCCGAGTGGGATTTGTTGAACCCATAACTGGCAAACATGGCCATTTTATCGAATACAGCCAGCGCTGTTTCCTCATCTACCCCATTAGCTTTAGCCCCTTCCACAAACTTGGGCTTTTCGGCCTCCATAACCTCATGCTTTTTCTTACCCATGGCACGCCTCAACAAATCGGCACCTCCCAGGGTGTAGCCAGCCAGCTTCTGAGCAACGTTCATAATCTGCTCCTGGTAGATCATGATGCCAAACGTTGGCTCTAAAATGTCTTTTATTAACTCATGATCGTACTCGGCTTTTTCTTTGCCATGTTTTCGTTTAATGTAATCCGGGATAAACTGCATAGGACCAGGCCGGTACAATGCGTTCATCGCAATCAGATCGTTGATGTTTGTGGGTTTAAGATCTTTCAGGTATTTACGCATCCCATCGCTCTCAAACTGAAACGTACCCAGCGTACCTCCCTGCTGATACAGTGCATAGGTATTTTCATCATCGAGCGGAATATCGTCCAGGTTATATTCTTTTCCGTGATTCTCGTGTACATATCCAATCGCAGTTTTGAGAATGGAAAGGGTCTTTAAACCCAGGAAATCCATCTTCAGCATACCTGCATTTTCAATCACACTCCCATCAAACTGGGTAACCGTTAAATCGGCATCTTTTGCTGTACTAACCGGGATATACTCCGTTAAATCATCGGGAGCGATGATAATGCCTGCAGCGTGGATACCGGTGTTACGCACTGAACCTTCCAGTACATGAGCCATTTTCAGGGTCTCAGATTCAAGCCCGTTGCCATCCCGGATAGAGCGGAGTTCTTTTACTTCTTTAAAAGCTCCATCAAGCGATGTCCCCGGCTTTTCGGGTACCAACTTGGCAATCCGATCGGCATCAGAAAGGGGTAAATCAAGCACCCGCGCCACATCCCGCACCGAAGAACGGGCAGCCATCGTTCCAAACGTGATGATATGCGCAACCTGGTCTTTACCGTACTTATCGACCACATACTCAATGACCCTCTGGCGCCCGTCATCATCAAAATCGATATCAATATCGGGCATACTGATACGCTCCGGGTTCAGGAATCGCTCAAAGAGCAGGTCATACTTTAAGGGGTCGATGTTGGTAATGCCGATACAGTAGGCAACAACCGACCCGGCAGCCGATCCTCGGCCTGGTCCTACGTATACCCCCATATCGCGGGCAGCAGCAATAAAATCCTGTACAATGAGAAAGTATCCGGCAAATCCCATGTCTTTAATAATACCCAGCTCCAGGTCAATCCGTTGGGTAACCTCTTCGTCCATCTCCGGGTACCGTGGTCTTGCCCCTTCTAACGAGAGATGGCGCAGGTAATCATCCTCCGTAGCGAACCCATCCGGGAGTTCGAAATTCGGAAGAATCACATCACGGGCAAGGGTGATGGGTTCTACCTTATCCACAATCTCCTGCGTAGCAAGGATGGCCTGGGGAGCTTCTTTGAAGAGTTCTTTCATCGCAGACTGCGATTTGAAGTAGAATTCCTCGTTCGGGAATCCAAACCGGTATCCTCTCCCCTTACCGATGGGAGTGCTCATCAGCGTACCGTCATCAATACAGATCAAAGCATCGTGAGCTTTGGCATCCTCCTGGCTCAGATAAAAGGCATTATTCGATGCCACTACCCGGGTTCCGAGTTTTTTAGAGAAGTGCAAAAACTCTTCATTGATCTTCTGTTCTTCCTCCACACCATGATCCATCAGTTCGAGGTAGAAATCGTCGCCGAATGTCTCCATCCACCAACTTAATTCCTCCTCTGCTACGGCTTCTCCCCGATTTAAGATCAGATCCCCGATTAATCCCCGTACATTACCACTCAGGCAAATCAGATTCTGGCTATACTGCTGTATGGCGGCTTTATCAATCCGGGGAAACTTATAGTAATACCCTTCAGTGAATCCGATAGAGCACAGTTTTGCCAGGTTTTTATAGCCCTCCTGGTTTTTGGCCAGCAGGGTGATTTGCCAGCGTTTATCACGGTGTTCACGGGTAAACTTCTTCTGGTTACGATCGTCTACCAGGTAAAACTCGCATCCCACAATAGGTTTTATATCCTGTGCTGAACAGGCCGAAACGAAGGCAAAGGCTCCATACATATTCCCGAGATCGGTAAGGGCCACGGCAGACATTCCTTCCTCTTTTGCCTTGGCAACCAGTTCTTTAATCCCTGCTGTAGCCTGAAGTACCGAAAACTTGGAGTGGCAGTGCAGGTGAGTAAAGATATCATCGTCTGATAACCGGACACCACCTTGGTCACCACTTCCACCCGTTGACCCGGTTCCTCCTCCGCCTTCCTTTTTCTCTGACTTCAGGCGCGATGGCGATACCAGATCGATATAATTCTCCCGAACCATGTAACTGGATGCCGACTCATATAAACGAGCATCCAGGGGAAAATTGACGTGCGTAACCCCAAGGCGAACCATCTCCAGGAAAATACGGGCCGTGGCTTCCACATCGGCCGCGGCGTCGTGAGCGTCTTCAAACCCTTTGTTAAACAAGGCCCTATGTAGTTCCGTAAGTGTGGGCCACTTGTACCCCCCTCCTTTTCCACCCGGTATTTTACAATACTCTGTACCGTCGTCTTTAGTATCGATTTTATTCTTTGCCGATAATGCCGATGGCACCTTCATTCGAAGGAATTCGGCTCCCATCACCTTTTCATCGAACGAAATATTGTGACCAATCAAAAAGTGCGCTTTCTCCATATCGGCCGCAAAGATGTGCAAGACCGAAGTAAGGTCTTCTCCCACTTCGTTAGCCATTTTTGTGGAGATACCATGAATCTTTTCGGAATTAAAGGGGATGGTAAACCCATCTGGCTTTATGACATGATTTCCGTGAGAAATCAGCTTCCCGGTGTGGTCATGCAGTTGCCAGGCAAGCTGAACCAATCGGGGCCAGTTATCAAAGTCGGTGATTGGTGCGGAATAGTCGCGGGGTAAACCCGTCGTTTCTGTATCAAAAATCAGATACATGTACGGTACATTAAATGGTTACTTGGGGGTTGTACATCCTACTACTAATCTGACTTCTTCTCAAGTCGCAACTCAGCATTTCGTGACTTCTCCACAATGGGAACACAGATTTTTTGTAAGTTCCTGAAACTCTTTCTTAAGCATACACTTACATGACGCTTACCCAGCTTTCTTACATTGTGGCCGTTGATAAATATCGTCATTTTGCTACCGCCGCTCAAAAAATCTACATCACTCAACCCACCCTGAGCATGCAGATTCAAAAACTGGAGGATGAACTGGGCGTCCTTATTTTTGATCGCTCCAAAACCCCGGTGGTACCAACTGCCATGGGCGAGCGGATTATTGAACAGGCCAAGGTGATACTGAGTGGTTCCAAGCATATTGAGGATATGGCAGCCGTTAAGGAAGATGGTACGCTTTCGGGTTCGTTTCGAATTGGCATCATCCCAACCATTGCCCCTTACCTGGTACCTCTGTTCTTAAAAAACTTCGTAAACCGGCATCCTGGTGTGCGTCTGGTTTTTGAAGAAGCGCTGACCGCCGATGTACTCGAAGGCTTGCAGGAAGATCATTTTGATGCAGGAATCATCGCAACCCCATCCACGCAGCATCTGTTTGAAGAGGATTTGTTTCTGGAACCCTTTCTGGGCTACGTAAACACTACCCATCCATTCGTCGAAAAGGAAAAGCTATGTGTGGATGATTTATACTCTGAAGAGCTTTGGTTATTAAACGAGGGTCATTGCTTCCGGGATCAAACGGTTAAGCTGTGCAAACAAACCAATGAGAAAGCAAAAAAGGCTCCCATAACGTTTGACAGCGGTAACCTGGAAACCCTTAAACGGCTGGTAGAGAATGATTTCGGGGTTACACTAATGCCTTTTTTAGCCATGCATGATTACGATACCCGATGCGCTAATGGAGTGGTTAAAGAATTTCTGGAGCCCATACCCACCCGGAAAGTGCGATTGGTGTATAGCCGTGAGTTCCTGAAACAGAATATTATCCAGGCCTTTGCACAGGTAATCCGGGATAGCGTGCCCGAAGAACTCCTCCATCAGCGGGAAGAACTGGTCATGGAGTAACCGTTCCCAAGCAGCGCTAAAAGTAAACTTCGTGTTTTACTACCCGTACGTTTCGTTTCCACGTATACCCGGCAGATGGGTTCGTATTCATAGCATTTGTAGAACCTGGTTTAATGTGTGATATTAGCGTCAGCCAGTAAACGGACATCACATGAGTAAAGTAGAACGCTCTTTTAAACTTTTTTCGGCCTACGGTATCACTTTTTTGTTGCTAGAACTGCTCATTGTTTTTGTTGGGGTATATGGAGCTTTCTACCTCCAGAATCATTCAGAACAACGAAAGGTGAAATCGGAAAAGGAAAAGGTGCTCATTGCATTGAAAAAAGATATGGAAGTCATTCGTGTATTCTTCCCCAGATTCACGATTGATGATACCATTGAAGAATGGAATACCGTGATTGAGAACAATCAATATCGGGATATTTCCGATTGGCGATATATACAACCTCAGTACGATTACACGGCTATTGAGTATGCGCTACGATCGGATGCCGAAGTGGTGGATTTTGAGCTATATGAAGTGCTATCGGACGTATACCAGCGCCTTCAAGCTCTTGAACATACGGAAGAACTGATGACGGAATTAGCAATGCGTTTTAAACCCATTCCGGAAAATGCAAAAGACCAGGAGCAGGTACGGTTTTTAAAAGCGGAGAATTACCACACGTTTAAGCTGTTTGTAGCTCGCGCGGTTGACCGTAAAACAAACCTGGAACGAGTAGTCCAGCTCAGCAAAGAACACCTGCCTTCAATTAATGCGAATTTCTCCCCTACGCGTCTGGCCGAAATGGAATTAACCATGATAAAAGACATCCTCCATCCCTTCCCAAAGGCCCAACGTCTCGCCTATGTAGATACACTTACCGAATTCTTCCCTAATCTGAAGAAAGAAGATCTGGAACGGGTGTTGGGGGAGTAGGAAGGCTTGTGCCCGTTGAGGGACGTACCGTAGCAGAGCTACGGTACGAGGTTGGAAACCTTTTCTCTCGTTACGTAGCCCTGCTACGTAACGGAATGAGAATCTGACCCACACAAAGATCCTGATCCGTCAGCCGACGGACAGGATGACGAAGAGATGGAAATTTCAATACGGCTGCTTGCGCCAGGTATGTAGCAGAGCTCCCAGTGCATGCACCATAGCAGAGCTACGGTACGAGGTTCAAGAAAGAACACAGGCAGGGAATCTTACTTAATCAGCATCATTTTGCGGGTGAATACCGTGGTTCCGGCACCGCTTACCGCATCCACGGTCTCCAGGCGGTAGAGGTACATACCGCTGGCCAGGGCCGAGGCATCAAAACGAACCTCGTGAATGCCCGCCGACTGGGATTCTAGGTCGACCAGCGTAGCTACCTTCTGCCCGATGATGCTAAAGACCTCCAGGCGCACCGCGCTCCGTGCCGGTAACTGGTAGCTGATGACCGTGGCGGGGTTAAAGGGGTTGGGGTAGTTTTGATCCAGGGCTACCTCGGTGGGTAATTCGGATCCCGGGTCGTTGCTTACCGCCTCCGCCGGGACCAGCACCAGCTCATAACGAACCTCCGAGGCGCTGATCTTTTGCTGCACCGGTACCATAACCGGGGTTGCCGGTAATGCTTTGAGCCGTCCCGTCCCGATGTCGAGTGGAATGCGGCTGCCGACTTCAACGGGGTACTCCCGGCCGGTTTCGGTGTCGATCAGGGTGATGGCCCAGCCTTCAAAGGCTTCCAGACCGGTGAAGGTAAGCTCGGCCGTTTCCCCGATACCCCGTCCGGTTAGCCCCAGCGGTAGCCGGAGTTCCTCTTCCACTTCGGGTGACAGGGCATTGATGGTCAGAGCCTGGTTCTCCCCTGCAATGGTAAACAACTGCAGGTAGGTGGTGTCCAGGGGTGCCAGGGTCAGTCCGTCGTGAGCATCGCGACCGGGTTCGCCTCCCTGCTGGAAACTCACCCAGGCCTGGCTTGTCCGCCCTCCGGTTTGGGCCTTCAGCCCCAGCGCCCGGGCCTTGGACTGATTCTCCTTAAACAAGGGAACCGATACCGAATCCGGCACAATGGCTGCTTCGGTGAAGGTGAGGGAGCCTTCCGCATCTTCTCCCGCTTCGTTAAACCCTTGTACAAAGAAGCCCTGGAAGGGGGCCAATACCCCGTCAAAATTTGAGTCTCCCACCTCCCCGTTAAAAAGCCGGTACCGGTTAATGGACGGATCGAACACGTAGACGGTTTCCGAAAGCCCGACCCTGGTGAGTAATTCCCAGTCCACGGCTTTCCCATAGGGGTTGCCGGCCAGGAAGAACTGTTCATGACCCAACCCGGTAACCGCTGTGATCTCCCCGGCGTTGAAGGTGACGGGCCCGTTCAACTCCAGGGTGCTCAGGGGTTTGGGGAAGCCCGCATCGCCAGGCTCGCCTGGGCCATTGTCATCGGAAAAAAGGTAGAATAAAAAGCCCTGCCCCGGGGCCAGGGATTGGCTGGCCAGGTCACCTACGGCCGCCCAGTCTTGGTTCTGCACATCCCAGATAAACAGGTTGGGATTTCCCTGCTCCGTGTCGGCACCGGCCATTTCTTCTCCCTGGGTCCAAAAGGGGTTTAACAGCTCGCCAAACAGCGGGCCGGAGGCCGGGGCGCTGAGCACAAAACCGTCGGTGCCGTCCAGCCCTGACAGGTCGATGGACCCGGCAAAGCCCCCTTCCTCGGCAGTCTTCCCAAATACCACATACACCACACCGTGATCGTAATCGGCACCGTTGCCACCTGCATAAGGTGCCCCGATTACCACATCGTCCACCCCGTCTCCGTTGACATCCCCCGTGGTGACCGCTCCTCCGGCGTAGTCATACTCCTCTTCCCCGTTGAGCACAAACCCGTTGGCCCCGTCCAGCTCCGACAGGTCGATCGATTCGTCAAAGCCTCCCTCCTCGGCTTTCTTCCCAAACACCACATACACCACACCGTGACCGTAATAGGCACCGTTTCTACCTGCATTAGGTGCACCGATTATCACATCGTCCACCCCGTCCCCGTTAAGGTCTCCCGTGGCTACCGCTACTCCGGCGTAGTCATACTCCTCTTCCCCGTTGAGCACAAACCCGTTGGCCCCGTCCAGCTCCGACAGGTCGATCGATTCGTCAAAGCCCCCTTCCTCGGCGGTCTTGCCAAACACCACGTACACCCTGCCGGAACTAACTTGCTCATTGGCATCCGCTTCCTCTGCCCCGATCACCACATCGTCCACCCCGTCTCCGTTGACATCCCCCGTGGCTACCGAACCCCCGGCGAAGTCACTCTCCGCTTCCCCGTTGAGTACAAACCCGTTGGCACCGTCCAGCTCCGACAGGTCGATCGATTCGTCAAAACCGCCCGCTTCCCTCTTCTTGCCAAACACCACGTAGACCCTGCCGGAATTGCTGTTTCCATTGGCATCCGCGCCATCCGCTCCAATCACCACATCGTCCACCCCGTCTCCGTTAATATCTCCAGTGGCTACCACTTGCCCGGCGAAGTCACGCTCTTCTTCCCCGTTGAACACAACCCCATGCGGACTGCCGGTGATGACCTCCGCCAGGTTCAGGCTGGTCTGGGCTGTGGCCGTGGCCGAAGCGACCAGCACGAATGCACCGGCCATCAACCCCGACAGGGCCGCCCTCCTGCGCCGGCACCGGCTTTGCACTACCCAAAGACCCCTGCCAATTTTTTGTATGAAGCCCCATACCGGCTGTTCCCCGGCTACGCCTTCCACCCAGCAGGCTGTTACCCCCGTTACCCGGGCCAGCCAACGCCACAACGCCCGGGTTTTGCGGTCTCCTCCAGGGTGAAATAGTTCTGAGGCGTTCGCTTCCCGGACGTGTGGTTTTGATAAGCAGATATCCGATATGTTCATAAGTGGAGAGTTTGTGGAATGAGTGATCATGGGGTAAGAGATTTACAAACAGGTTTTCGGGAGCTTACCGTGGTCTACCCGAATACCTGGTGTTTGGAACAAAGAATGAATTATGCGTTATGGATAAAGTATTCCCTTTTTGTATGCACCTGTTAGTTCAATACCGCCATACACTTGTTCATTTCCGCCATAACAAAACCGACATTTATTACAAAACCGCCATCTTTTATCGGGGTAGATTGCGTTTCTGGGCTGTTAAGGCTGTTTTCAGGTTTTCGATGATTCAGGGTTCTTCCCGAAAGGGGCATCCCGCCCGGGTTTGTCTGTGCGTAGGGAGGGGTGGGAGGCACCCGTAACATGGTGAGAACAGGCAGAAAAGGCATGGCTGGCAAAAGAACACAGAAAGGATCATACGATACAAACCAGATCCGTAGGGGCGTATCGCCATACGCCCCTACTTCATAGTCATTCCTGCGAAGGCAGGAATCTGATTTTTTGGACGAGCCCTTTACTCAGATTAAGATTCCGGATCGGCGTCCGCCGGCCATGCCTATAGCAGGCGGGCAAGGCGGACTGGTCCGGAATGACGGGTTTTATGTGAATGACTAATCTAAGACCAGGTTAGGCTTCGTTCGATTTCCTGGTTCTGAACAACCACCCAACCTCGTCATCCTGATCCGTCAGCCGACGGACAGGATGACGAAGAGATGGAATTTCAATACAGCAGGTTTGCGCCAAGTAAGGGATGATTTATACAGGCAATGTGTTGAATGATGATTAAAAGGCGCTAGTTTATTCAGAGGCAACACAACCCTCCTTTTTCCGACAACATCATATGCTCCACATTCAAAAATCCGGTTATCATGGTATTCTGCTTCCTGAATTGGGAATAGGACTGGATTATAGCGGCTCGAAGGCTTCTCATATTTTTATTTCTCATGCCCATGCCGATCATATGCCCCGTAACCGGAAGCTGACCGTGTACTGCACACGACCTACCGCCCGATTTATGAAACTGCGCGGATTTTCCGGGGATACCATTGAGATGGAGTTCGGTGTACCCCTGGAGACAGATACCGCAAGGATCACCCTCTACCCTGCCGGCCACATCCTGGGTTCGGCCATGACCTTTGTGGAAAGCGATGCCGGAAATGTGTTATACACCGGTGATTACCGCACGCCTCCCTCACCGGCTACCGAAGGGTTCCAGCTTCCGGATACCCCAATCGACCAGTTTATCACGGAGGCCACGTTTGGGCTACCTATCTACAAGTGGAAATCGCACGAGGAGTTAACCCGTCAGGTACAGGATTTCGCACGTTCGGCGCTGGATGAGGGAGCCACACCCATTTTCCTGGCCTACAACCTGGGTAAAGCCCAGGAGCTGCTGTACATGCTGAAGGAGTTGAATCACCCGATGCAAATTCATGGTGCCGGCTATAAGCTATGTTCAGTATATGAGCAGGAAGGCTTCGATCTTGGGCAGGTTGCCCCCTACGAACGGGCGACCTGTGAAGGTAACATTCTGGTTGCTCCAAGTTCAGCGTTGGGTACGGGCTTTGCCAGCAACGTCAAAAAAACAAGGGTGGCGTACTGCTCGGGCTGGGCGGCTATGGAATCCCGACGCACCCAGCTCACCGTAGATGCCCTCATACCCTTGTCGGATCACCTGGATTTCTTTGAACTCATAGATCTTTGCAAGAAGCTCAATCCCAAAAAGGTGTGGGTTACCCACACCCCTAATCCACGGGTGGTTCAGCATTACCTGACTGAAGCGGGGATTGAATCAGTTTTTCTTGATCTGGAGACCACGGAAGAGGATTAACGAATCAGGATGACAGCAAAGAGAATGACACGGTACCAAACCACAACCGTTGGGGCGTATCGCCATACGCCCCTACACATACCGTTACCTCTCGTTTTTCAAACCGTCATTCCTGCGAAGGCAGGAATCTTATTTTTTAAACAACGCTTGACTAGCGCAAGCGTCAGGTAGCGATAGCAGTACTCTTTTATCAAAAAATAACTAAAGATCCTGATCCGTCAGCCGACGGACAGGATGACGGGGAGTAGGTTCAGGATCTTAAAAACTCAGCCTTCCTAGCCCTCCTGCCTAACAATACGAACTAAAATCCCGGAATGACGGGTTTACGGTACCCTTGGTAAACCGTACACTACTCCCGGGAAATTAAAAGGATGAATCACTAGTTTGGTATGCATGAACGCATCGTCTACACCAACTGCAACATTCCGGGCTCTTGCAGAAACCGCTCAACGTATTTTCGAAACGCGGGGTACACTGGCAAAAATCAATATCGCGAAAACCTTTTTTGGAGCATTCCAGGCAGACGACGAGTTGTATCTTGCGGCTCAGTATCTCGGCGAAGGAGCATTTTCTACCGTTTCCGGCAAACGGGCATCGGTTGGATACCGTACTATTGCCGTGCTGGCTTCCGATTTTTGTGAAGTTGACTACGATCTGGTATTTAAACCCTGCCGCACCGCCACAGGCAGTTCATCAGAAGTAATCGAAAAACTAATGGAAAACCTGCCTGCTGTTCATCAAAAACAACAGCCGGCAGGAGTTTCGCTGACCGAGATTGCCACCGTTTATGACCAGTTGTACATCACTTCTAACCGGGAACAAAAGCAGGTGCTGATCCATGAAGCATGGACTAAACTGAGTCCGCTGGAAGTTAAATACTTCATCCGCATTTTAGGACAAGGATCTCTCCGCATCGGTTTTGAAACCAAAAGTGTGATTAACGCCATTGCCAAAGCCTTTAAGCAGGATTTGGAAACCGTTCGGTATGCGCATATGATTACCGGAAGCCTGGGTAAAACCGCTGTGTTAGCTAAAAACAACACATTGGATGAGGCTACTTTCAAGCTATTTCACCCGTTGTCGTTCATGCTGGCCTCCCCCATCGAAAGCCGATCGGTTGAACAGCTCGACACCTACATCGCCGAGGAGAAATTTGATGGAATGCGCTGCCAGATGCATTATGGTAACGGTAACGTAAAACTCTTTTCCCGGGATTTGAATGACGTGACGTCTTCTTTCCCGGAAATTGTGTCTTTTTTCTCGGAACGTCAGATGGATGATGTGGTGCTGGATGGGGAAATCTGCGTGTTTAAAGATCATACCATCCTCCCGTTTCAGCTCCTGCAAAAAAGAATGGGGGTAAAAAAACCATCTCAAAAGCTGATGACCCAATACCCGGTGTTGTTCATCGCATACGACATCCTATTTTCAGTCGGTCGGTCTCTGTTTGACCTCCCTCTTGATCAGCGGCGCTCCCTTCTGGAGGACCTGGCCAACACCCATCACCTGCCGGTTACCACCCAGTTTGAGGTCACCGACCTGGATCAACTGGAAACCTTATTTCAGCAGGCACTGGCACATGGTAATGAAGGGCTCATGCTGAAACGAAAGGATTCGGTCTATGAATACGGACAGCGAAAAAAATCCTGGCTTAAGGTCAAGCAACCCTCCGGGTCGCTGGACACCGTTATGCTTTACGCTCATGCGGGGAGTGGTAAACGTGGCGGAACCTATTCCGATTTCACTCTGGGGGTCTCGGTCCGTGATGATGAACGATACGAAGAGGAATTCATTCCCATTGGAAAGGCTTACGGTGGATATTCTGATGAAGAGCTCAAAAAGATGAACCAGCGGATCAAGGAACTTGCTCTTGAACGATTTGGTCCCACCCTGTTGCTCAAACCCGACCTGGTGGTGGAGCTGGAGTTTGATGACATACAGGTTAACAAGCGGACTAAGGCAAAGTACACCTTACGATTACCCCGGTTTAAGGCCATTCGCTGGGATCTGTCCCTGAACGATGTGGATACCTTGCAGGATGTGGAACGCATGTATGAGCAAAAACTGGATCAGGAACGGCTGTCTCAAGAGGTAAACCCTTCCTTTTACTTCGAGATTAAGCCCTGATCCATCAAAAACGCTGTCCGTGTAAGGTACTGTCGCCCAGCCTATTACATTTAGTAACACTTCAACATTAAAGTTTTACAAACCATCTGGAAGGATGGGCCGATCTTTATGGTTGCATGTGCAGAATAAATCACGAGAAGTTTTGAAATCAGTTCCGTTCACGAAAATTATCTTTATGGCATTGGCTGGCTTTGCTCTCCAAAGCTGTTCATCCAACTCAGACGAATCCAGCCAACAAT
Organism: Bacteroidota bacterium; assembly: GCA_039819115.1. GTDB lineage: Bacteria > Bacteroidota > Rhodothermia > Balneolales > Balneolaceae > JBCBST01. Next base: position 13,326 of record JBCBST010000028.1, on the reverse strand, counting down.
CAGGAAATCAAAATGCGGTTGTCCCCGCCGTTGAGGCCGTACAGGCCAGGTATGGCTCCTTACCCCTGGTAGAACGGTTCAGCGGCACCGTACGGGCAGAAAACCAGGTACAGTTATTTGCCGAAGTAACCGGACGCGTGGTTGACGTGTTTGTGGAAAACGGAGCCTTTGTTAATGAAGGCGATCGTCTTCTCCGGATTGATGACCAGACCTTTCGCAAACAGCTTCAACAGGCTGAAGCCGGTTTAAGAATTGATCAGGCCCGTCTGAAACAATCGAAAGCACGCCTGACCGAAGCCGAAGCGCGGTATAACCGGACTAAACAATTAGCCGATAAGCAGCTATCCAGCGACCTGGAGCTTGAAACCCTGGCCGCTCAGAAAGCCACCGCCGTTGCTGATGTTGAACTGGCTCAGGCCCAAATAGAACAGACACGGGCATTGGTGCAGGAGCGACAGGAATTGCTGTCCCGAACCATTGTGCGTGCCCCTATTTCAGGTACAATCGGACAACGCAACGCTGAAGTTGGCATGCAGGTAAATCCCAATCAGGCCCTGTTCATGATCGGTGACCTGGATGACATACGCGTCGAAATCATCCTCACTGAAGAATTACTTAACCGGGTATCCATTGGTCAGGCTACCCAAATTTATGTAAACAACGCAGAGGGAGAAGAAGAAATCATACGAGCCCAACTGGCCCGCATTTCCCCGTTCCTTAATGACGTGTCGAGAAGCACAGAAGCTGAAATTGACGTGGATAATACCTCCGGATTACTCAAGCCAGGCATGTTTGTACCGGTTGATATCCAGTTTGGTGAAACAGAAAAAGCGACGTTGATCCCAACGTCGGCTCTATTTACCGATCCAAGAACTGGCGAAGAAGGGGTATTCATTGCCACCTCATTGAGTAACGAAGTAACTCCAAAAGTACCCGAAGAAGGTGAAGAGCTGGCTCCCTTAACCGAACCCACTCAGGTGGTATTTAAACCGGTTGACGTAGTGGCAGCCGGTCGCATGGAATTGGGCGTAACCGGCTTAGTGAGTGGAGACTGGGTAATCACACTCGGACAAGATTTATTGTCAGAGGGCAGAGATCAGGCCCGTGTACGGGTACAAAACTGGAATTATGTAATTGGTTTGCAGCGCCTCCAGCGGGAAGATTTACTTCGAACCGTGTTGAATAAACCAACCGCTCAGCAGACGTTATAATAGTATGGCGCTCACCAAAACCTCGATCGATCGTCCCATCGCCACATCGATGGCGTTCCTTATCATCATTGTGATTGGTATTGTCGGATTTCGGTATCTACCTGTTGATCTGCTCCCTCCTATTGAATATCCAAGGCTTACCGTTGCCACCGAGTACCCGAATGTGGGGCCTGAAGAAATTGAAAATATCATTACTGAACGTATTGAAAATGCCCTGGCCGGTGTACCTGGTGTGGAGCGTGTGCGTTCAGGATCCAGCCTGGGAAGAAGCCGGGTTACCCTGGAATTTGCCCAGGGTGTCAATCTGGACGAAGCCGCAAACGATGTCCGGGCAGCGTTAGACCGGGTACGGGACGACCTGCCCCCGGAGGCCGAACCACCCCGCATCTGGAAATTTGACCCGAATGATTTCCCCATTGTTATTATTGGAGCCAATTCAGAGAAGAACCTCGCCGATCTGACCCAAGTATTAGACCGGGAAATCACCAAGCGCTTTGAGCAGATTAACGGGGTGGGTTCTATTGATATCTGGGGTGGCGTTAACCGGGAAGTAAAGGTAAACCTGAAACGGGATCGGCTGATCGCAAGCGGGCTTTCCGCAGCGGATGTTCAGCAGGCTATTGCCCAGGAAAACGCGAATCTGCCGGGTGGTAACGTAAACGCCGGTGTTCAACGGCTATATGTGCGTACCCTGGGAGAATATCAGAATATTGACCAGATCAAAAATACGGTCATCACCTTTGTGGATGACAAGCCCATCCGGGTAAAAGATGTGGCGGAAGTATCCTTTGATTATGAAGACCTCGACCGGTTAGTCACCATCAACGAAAAGCCGATGGTACGTTTTGGAATCCGTAAGCAGACCGGTGCCAACACTGTATCCGTTACGGAAGACATAAAGAAAGAAGTGGAACGCATTAATGCAGAGCGTACCGATCTGGAGTTATTTGTAACCACCGACCAGAGCCAGTTCATCCAGGCTTCCATTGATAATGTACAAAGCTCAGCCATCTGGGGTGCGCTGCTGGCCGTTGTGGTATTGTATGTTTTTTTCAGAAATGGATCCTCTACTTTTATCATCGCTGTATCCATTCCTATTTCCATTATTGCCACATTCGGACTCCTGTATTTCAATGGCATTACTTTAAACCAGATGAGCTTCGGGGGACTTGCTCTCGGCGTTGGACTGATTGTGGATAATGCCATTGTCGTATTGGAAAACATCATTCGAATGCGGGAAGAGAAAGGGCATTCTCTCAAAGAAAGCGCCTTGATTGGCACCAAGCAGGTGGCCGGAGCTATCGTAGCTTCCACCCTGACCACCTCTGTTATTTTCCTGCCCGTCGTGTTTATGCAAACCGTTTCCGGACTGCTGTTTCAGCAATTGGCTCTTGTTGTGGTATTTGCCCTTCTTTGCTCCCTGCTGGTTGCCCTCACCCTGGTTCCGATGTTATCAAGCCGGTTTCTGACCTCAACCAAACGCACCTCGGAGACTAAAGTGAGCCGTTTTCAACGGTTTTTCATCAACCTCGAAAATTCCTATTCCCGTCTTTTATCTTCTGCTCTTACCCGTAAACGCTGGGTGTTTGCAGTTACCGTATTCCTGGTTGTGGGTAGTTCTTACTTGCTGACTGATATCCCTATTGAACTGGCCCCTCAAACCGACGCTGATGAAATTGATATCGACCTTCAGATGGCCGATGGTACCAATATTGCCGTTCAAAGCATCTACCTGAAAGAACTGGAACGTATTGTTAGAGCCAACCTTCCAATGGACGATGTTAAAAACATCACCACCGATGTACGGGATGGCCGGGCCGAAGTGGAAATTTCAATGGTTGAAGCTTCAAAACGATCACAAAACACTTCAGATATTGCCGAAACCATTCGTAAAGAAGTGGAAGGGGCTATTCCCGGAGCCGATATCCGGGTTTCAGCCCAGTCGGGTTTATGGATTTTACGCCGGATTTTTGGGTCTGGTGGCGATGAAGCCCTGCAAATCGAACTTCGGGGATACGATCTGGAACAGTCATTCGACCTTGCTCAGCAAATTAAACTGCGCATTGAAGGGCTTCCCGGTGTTACCGGAGTGCGGGTTGGCCGAAGCGAAGGCACACCCGAACAAAACATTATGTTCGACCGCGAACGCATCGCCGATTTGGGATTAACCGTCCGCGAAGTGGCCGAAACTATTCAAACCAACGTGGGTGGAAGTCGCGCCGGAGTATTTCGTTTGGGTGGGGATGAGTACCCGATCACGGTTCGGTTACGCCCTGAAGACCGGTTGGGCACCCTGGATCTGGATAACATATCCATCCGCACACAGGAGGGACAGGTCATCCCGGTATCAACGGTTATTAACCGGGAACTTGGTCGTGGAGCCACCGACATCAGTCGTGTGAATGGCCAACGTTCGCTCACTATTTCTGCAAACCTGGAGTCAGGCGTGGCCCTGGGCGAAGCCGTGGAAGATATTCGCGCCAATTTATTGGATTTCCCACTCCCCGCCGGTTTTAGCATCGTATATAGCGGTGAGTACGAAGAACAGGAAAAAGCAGCCCGCGATTTCCAGATTTCAATCATCATGGCCCTCGTTCTTATCTATATGGTGATGGCTGGTCAGTTTGAACGTTTTTTCGATCCACTGGTGGTCATGTTCTCGGTACCTCTTGCCATTATCGGTGTGGTTCCCACCCTCCTCCTCACCGGCACCACCCTGAATATTCAGAGTATTATGGGCATTATTATGTTGATTGGAATCGTGGTGAATAATGCCATCGTTTTGGTAGACTACATCAATATTTTAAGGCGGGAGCAAGGCATGGAATTGGTAACTGCGGTTATTGAAGCCGGACGGTTACGCCTCCGCCCTATCCTCATGACTACGCTCACCACGGTATTGGGCTTATTGCCCCTTTCGTTTGGGATTGGCCCTGGTGCCGAAATTCAGGCTTCACTGGCTCGTGTGGTTATTGGGGGATTAACGGCTTCTACCTTAATCACCCTGGTATTTATTCCGGTCGTGTACGTTTCGGCTAATATCCTCATCGAAAAAATTCGATTGATGAGCTGGAACCCGTTCACAAAAAGGGATGACCAAATGGAACTTGTTCAGTCTTAACTGAGCCTGTCTTTCATTTGCCTCCTGCCTGGTTGATATGGTATAGGCCCTATCACCAGACCATGGTTTTCCAAAAACAAGCTGATCCACTATTAAAAAACGACCAGTTGCTTTAAGACATCGTTCTTTTTGCCTGCCTCTCCTTTTTCGTTTTGTAACATCCTATATGTTTGTAATCTTGTCATTGCACTTAAAACCAGGCCAGCATGTTATCAAACCGTCATACAGCCCGTGCCTTTATTCTGGCACTTGCTATCAGCTTGTCGCCCCTTATCGCGTTCTCTCAAAACATTTCAATTCCCGGAATTACCGGAGTTGATTTTGATACAACCGGAGGGAGCTACACCATTGCTTTCACACAGGATTTTACGGTTCACGGTATAAGTATTACCGCGTCCGGGCTTTCCCTTAGCTATAATGCCGATAATGAAACCCTTTCTCTGTATGGTTCGGCATCCGCATCCTTCGATGGAGAAAGTGTGGATCTCGGTTTTGGGGATTCGGATAATCCAGGACTCGTCATCACAAACGGCGCACTAACCGAAGTAATACTCGCAGTATCCTCCAATTTTTCCATGCGTTCTTTGTCGCTTGCACCCGATGGTCTTGGTTTTTCATGGACGGGTGGTTCCTCCTTTGGAATGTTTGGTGGGGTAACAGCCACGGTGGGCGGAGATGACATTACTGCCGCTATGGGCGAACTATCCGAGCCTGGCATATTGATCGAAAACGGGAATATCGTTCGCATCAGAATGAGTGTAACGACCGACTTTGAGATCAAATCTCTGAATATCTCTCCCGAAGAACTGACGTTTGAGTATTCGGAGACAGATAACCGGTATCAAATCTATGGAAACGTAAGCACATCGTTCGATAATGAAACCATCGATGGTGCATTGGGAGATGATGAAAACCCGGGTTTCCTCATTCAAAACGGAAACCTTATCCGTTTTAATATTGGGGTCACGGCCGATTTCTCCGTCAAAGGATTGACTATTTCTCCGGATGGAATGACGTTCGAATACGATTCGGGAAGCGATCATTTTGAGATGTTTGGCTCCGTTTTGGTTAAGTTTGATGGAGAAGAAATTGACGCCACCTTTGGGGATGCTGATGATCCCGGCCTGGTTATCGTAAATGGAACCATCACCCATGTAAACTTTGGCCTGACCGCCGACTTCGAGATCAAAAGCCTGGCCGTTATCCCGGATAATCTCACCTTTGAATACGATTCGGGAAACAATCACTACGAAATGTATGGCAACCTGACGTTCAAAATCGGAGACGACGAACTCGAAGCCATAATGGGAGATGCTGATAATCCCGGGTTGATTTATAAGAACAACAGCATTCAGCAAATCAATATTGGGATTACCTCCGATTTTTCTGTTTCCGGTTTAAAGGTGAAGACCACCGACCTGGGAGCAGAATGGCTGAGTGGCTCTGACTATCATATTTATGGGGATGCAGATTTAAGCATTGCGAACGAAACCGTGGATGTAGATTTCGGTACGTTTTCCGAACCTGGTATCGTGGTAAAGAACGGAAACCTTCACGCCTTTGAAGTCGATGTAAACAGCGATTTGAAACTGGGTAACCTGGAAGTTGAAACCAAAGACCTGGACATCAAATACCAGAGCAGTAAGTTTGAGGTTACCGGTGAAATGGAAATCACCGAAGTCTTTTCCCTTTCCGTAACCCTGGGTGAAGGCAGTCAGGGAGGATTGGAAATTGATGTAAGTGGCGGCGAACCCCGGTTTAAAGTGGAGGCACTCGAGATAGACATCGAACATGCCAACCTGGGTGCTATTGATCTCAAGAAATTTGATCTCAAGTTTAACAGCAGCGGGATTGAAGAATCGGATGTTAAAGTGGTATTCCCGCAGGGTTGGGAAGTGGATGCCATCCTTAAGTTTACAGGTAATCCGGCACGGCTTAACAGCATCGAAATCGATTATATTGCCACGAATCTGGCTGAGGCGATCACCATTTTTGAAGGGGTACAACTGGCTTTGTTAAGTGCTTCGGTTGATAACTTAACCCGCCCATCCGACCTTAAAGTATCAGGAGCTATTGAAACCATTTATGGAGGCGGATTCAGCCTTGCAGGCCATTCAGCTACCTTCTTGCAGATGCGCGATGAAGTAACCATTACCCCCAGAAGTTTCGATCTGAAAGGAGATGTAAACGTGGGAGCGTATCGTACCGGCTCTGATTCATGGCATGCTTTATTAGGTTCCGGAGATATCGATCTGTTCGCCTACTTTGGACATTATGTTCGTGCAAGAGCGGATGTTAAAATACCAGGCAGCCCCTTAATTGAAGCAGACGCTACCGTTTACCTGGATAATCATGGGCATTTCGATGCTCTTCTGGATGTGGAGTTTATTGTACCACACTGGGTGCCTTTTATCGGGGGTAAGCATTATGGAAGTGTGGATGGAGCCGTCCGATATAATAAAAGCAGCCTGAACAGCAGCTATGGTGCGGCCTGGGTTAGCTACAAGATTTTCTGGCATCGTCACTATACCGGTGCACGGTATTCCTTCGGCGATCGAAAAGTTAAGGTAATCGGGAAAGGCACCATTAATGGAATAAAGAGCACCATCAATCGGGAGATCGGTAAAGCCGTATCGGGTGCAAACGTCACTCCGGTCATTAGTACGGTGCATACGTTTACGATTTCTGATCCACCGCCGAATGCCATGCTTATTGATATTGACTGGGTTGAACCGGTAGACTCCGCCCTGGTTACCGTGATTGGCCCGGAAGGAATCTATGAGTTAACAAAAGCCATTATCGTGGAAGAGAATGACACCACCACTACCCCAACCTTTGGCTACGAAGAGAATATGACCTCTATTGCCGGTGATACCACCACCGCATTCATATTTACCACCCCGGCTGCGTTTTCTGAAGAGGAAATCATTCATGCCCGGATGATCCCCGGACGATACCAAATGGCGGTATCATTCCAGGGTGACTCCACGAGCATGGATACGGTTCAGTTCTTACCCATGTGGCAAGAACCTGAGGTATCGATTGAAGTAAATCAGAACGAGAACAACCAGTTTGAGCTTTCAGCCGACTACTGGTCTTCCCTCCCTGATTCTACCTATATCGCCTTTTATGTAGGTGGTGTGGGAGATAGTAATGAGGTAAAAATACTGGAACATGTCCTGATCAGCGATCCGGATGAAGAAGGGTTTGGAACCGAAGAATTAGCGTTTACGGCCGATTTTGTTGACCGGCTGGACACCCTGCATTTTTATTCGGTGATTGACGATGGCGTAAACCCTCCCGTTGTGTCCGACACCAGTACATCCTACGTTTATGAACCAGATGTATCCGGATCACTCACCTTCCCTGCCGGTGCAGATAGTTTAGCGGAAGGCTTACGCGTTTTTATTGACCAGGATAAAGACGGCAGTTTTGATGTTGAATCGACAGGCGGACTGGAATTATTCGCCTTAACCAACGAGCTGGGTTATTTCGCCATTACCGGGCTACTACCTGATGAAACCTACGAACTCAGAATTGTGCTACCGCCCGGGTACCGGCTGACGGGAGGAACCGATCGGTTTACGGCCCAGGTATTTGTATTTGACGGTACACCCGTTGAATTCGACCTGACCATAGAAGCTTACACGGAGGAAGACTGATGAGATATTCAATAACCTTTATACTCGTTCTGTTTCTGATTTATCCGGCCTTTGGACAAAATTTTGTGGAATCTGATCAACCCACACCGGTTGGAAATGCACTTTTTGGCTGGGCTTCGGCCTCCAGCCTCGGACATGCCATTATCACTGCCCCCCACTACGACCTGGATGGTCGTGAAGCGGTTGGGAGAGTCTTCTATTACAATCTTGAAGGCGAACGGTGGAGTATCGAGCAGGAGATCACACCGACCAGCTTGAGTGCGTTGTCGAATTATGGCATAAGCGCCGCAATGAACTACGAAATGGCTGCCGTTGGCTCCTTGGGAGATCCGGTAAATGGCCTGTTCACGGGTGCCGTGTATCTGTACAACCTCACCGACTCAACCTTGACAGAAGTTCAGAGACTGAACCCATCGGACGTCACGTTGGGGAGTCAGTTTGGATACTCCCTCTCTTTTGGGGTGAATTGGGAATCTATCCTGGCTGTGGGTGCATTTAATGCCAATGGTAACTCAGATAAAACCGGTGCGGTGTATCTCTTTGAGCCAGATGAAAGCGGAGTGTGGGTTCAAACCCAAAAATTGATTGCTGAAGATGGAAACGCTCATGATTACTTTGGTCATGAACTCATTTTCCTGGATGAGCACCATCTTGCTATCAGTGCATACAATGCGGATGGAGCCGAGGAACGAAGTGGCGCCGTCTATATTTTCGAGCGGGATGAAGAAGGCAACTGGTTCCAGGAAGCAAAGCTGTTTGATCCGGAGGGCTCGTCCAGTGACTTATTTGGATACAGCCTGACCGGAATCAGCGATGTATTCATAGCCGTAAAAGGAACAGCTAATCATAATCATTCTTTATATGAGGGTACGCTGTTTATCGGGGCGCCGGGTACCAATGAGGAGGACATTCAAAAAGGTTCGGTGTATTTCTATGAAGAATCTGAAGAAGACAACTGGAACCTGGTGTATGAACTGGTGGAGGAAGATGCGGAACACAATGACCATTTTGGTATTTCGCTGGCTCATAATGCCATAAATGGGTTATATGTCGGGGCTAACCGGAGTGGATCTGCAAATGGAGGCAAGATTTTCAATTATGATGTGTCCTGGGGTTTTTCACCGGAAAATGGCGTCAACCAGATTCCATTTATCAGCAACGGTTCCGGGACGGCTTATTATGGCAGCAGCCTCACGTCGAGTCATGGACTCTCTGATCCTACCTTGATTTTCTCAGCTCCTCATACCGAAGTAGATGGAAATGAAAATGCCGGGGTAGCCGAGTTCTATGTCACGGCGATTACGTCTAATGAAGAAGAATCCCTGGCTGAAATAACGGAATACAAGCTCGACCAAAACTACCCGAACCCCTTTAATCCATCTACTACGATCCGTTACGATGTAAAGGAAGCCGGTGTGGTAACCCTTACGCTGTATAATGTGCTTGGACAAACCGTTCAGGTACTGGTAAATGAACGACAGAACACCGGTGCTTATACCGTTCAGTTTAATGCGTCTTCGCTGGCATCCGGGTTTTATTTCTATCGCCTGGAGGTAAACAACTTCGTGAGCACCAGAAAAATGATGCTGATCAAATAGAACGATCGATGGAATTAGGGCACCGACATTCCGGTTAGTGCCCTGTAGTCCAAACGCATCTTAACATCCTTCTTATGAGCTCATGGTCGCTTAAGTCTGTCCCTCCCCACGATTGGTATCTGTGTCTGGACATAGAGTCTTACTTTGATCATGAACATGACCCAGAAAGTATTTTTGAGGAAGGGTTTACCCGCCCGATACCCTTGAAAGATCGGGATGTGGTTATTACCACGTTTTTTAACGGCGAAGTGGAGCAACCTGAATTTCATTTCGAATGTGCCGAATCCTTATCCAACGAAGAAATTGAAGAGGCCAATCGAAGCCTGATTCGTATTTTCGGAATCAATAAAGACCTGAGACCACTCTACACCAATCTTCAAAACGATCCGTTGCTTCGGGATAGAATCACCGATTTATACGGACTGAAGCGAATGACCCGGGCGAACCTTTTTGAGGATATTCAAAACCGGATCGTGGAAATGCAAATGAATCATAAACCGACAGCAAAACGGATGATGTTCGATATCCGGGAAGCCTACGGTACCGCATTGGTTCACAAGGGCAAATCCTTACCTGCCTGGCCTCGCCCTCATCAATTGATGAAGGCCGACCCGATGAGTATTCGCAAACTGGGACCTACCAAACGCAAAGGCGAGTATCTGACTGGACTGGCAAGTGATATTATGGGTGGAAATGTTGATTTGGAGGAACTGGAACAGGCTGATCCTCAAACCTGCTACGAACTTCTGGTTGGTATCAAAGGAATAGGCCCTACGGCAGCCCAGGATATTATGATGATGCGGGGACGTACGGATGCTGTTTTTCCAAGCAATAAGCAGAAGGGGGAAGAAAAAGGCCTCAGAAGATGGATAAGCTGGTCGTACGGTGAAGATCCGAATGAAGTCAGTGAAGACCGTTTTCTTGAATTGATTGCCGGCTGGAAAGGCTATGAAAGCGCCGTACTTGAGTTTCTTTATGTGAGTTGGGTGCTGAGCGAAAAAGAAAAAAGAGCCGCTAAATAAATCAGGACGGTGTTCTCTTCCGTCTCATATAATCGAGCACAAACTTTCCGGCAATCAGGGTTAGTGTAATTGGTGCTACAATCCAGATAACCAACTCTTCCATTTGATGCTGAAATGGAGAGTCTAATGCATCAAACACCAGGTAGGTGAGATAAGCGGCATAAAACCCAAGAAATCCAAACGCCTCGAAGCGACCCAGTTTTTTACCCGGCCAGAACAGCGGTAAACATACCACGGCAACGAGTATCATGAACGGCATATCGAGCTCAATAGCATTTGCAGCTACCGATAAAGCTCCGGGAGCAATGACGACGGTAAGCCCAAGCGTGAGTAAGATGTTATACAGGTTACTGCCCATCACATTTGCAACTGCCGTATCGGAATCTCCCTTTCGAACGGCAGCCAGCGAGGTAGCTACTTCCGGTAGGGAGGTACCTATAGATACAATGGTAAGTCCGACAATAAGCTCGGATACTCCAAGAATCAACGCAATTTCGACGGCCGCATCCACCATATAGCTCGACCCGGCAACAATTAAAGCAAGGCCGGTTATAAGCAGTGAACAATTAATAAGGTAAAAGCGGATACCCGGTTTAGCCTCATTTTCTGATTCACCTGTCCCCTCTTTTTCTTTTTTATTCGCCGCCCGGTCTTTTTTTATCTGGAAGTAGGTGAAGATCGAATACCCGACCAACCCGATCAGGATCAGAACGCCATCCGAAGACGACAAGCTTCCGTCCCGGGCCAAACCAAATAGCAAAAGGCTGGCTGCGAGTACCATAGGTACATCAATCTTGATGATACGACGGGTAATAGCCAGTGGCTTTACCAAACCGGCTATGCCAAGAATGAGCAGAATGTTAGAAATATTGCTTCCAATGATATTACCCAGCACCAAATCAGGTTTATTCTCGACTGCGGCCTGAAGGCTGATGGCTAGTTCGGGTGCACCTGTGGCAAATGCAACCACAGTTAACCCCATCACTACCGGAGAGATCTTCCAGGCTACCCCAAACCGATCCACAGATTTCAGAAACAGTTCTGCACCGGCAATTAAAGCCACTAAACCGCCAATAAAAGTGATGCCAATCAGCATAACGGATGGTTCATTAACGAACCGCCTACTCCTTTTCTAACCAATAGGTTCGTAATTGCACTTGTTCTTCGGTTGCGTCTTCCTTTTCCATGAGCTTAGGTTTTACCAGGACAGGTGTTCCCACCTGGCCGGAGAATTCTAATTCCTCTCCATCCCGTTCTACGGTAATGGTGATATCGGTGTCTTCGACCCACTGAAAAGACAACGGTAAAAATTGTTGAACCGTTGCTAAACTTACCTCTGTACCATTCAGCTTTTTGAAGATATCGCCAGGCTGTACCCCCAGGTTTTTTATGCTGGAGTTCATCTCCACGTTTCGGAAGAACAGGGACCCATCTGAAGGATTTCCATCAATGAACGGCACTTCGCCATCAAAAAAGAACGACGTGCTTACTTCTTCTTCTCCCAACTCCAATCCAACCTTTTCAAAGAATTCATTGTAGGATATGGGAGTGGTTCCAATCACGTGTGTTTGGAGAAAGTCCCCGATTTCAGGGTAGGTCATCTGCGTTAACTCAGCAATGATCGCATCATCTTCAAAAGGCTGTTCCTGTCCGTATTTAGCTGACAATTCCTTCATTACCGATAGCATACTGCGCGCTCCGTTACTTTGTTCTCTGAGCAGGATATCCATACACATCCCGATCAGTGCTCCTTTCATGTATACATTGTAGTAGTTACTGGCATACGGCTCGTCCAATACCTGTTCACTCATTTCGGTGAAGCTCATGGCGTCGTCTAAACTGAGGGAAGTGGAAATCTTGTCATTGATTTTAGCATAGAATTCCTCAACAGGTTGAAGATCTTCGTACACCTGAAAGTGACTGGCAAAGTACTCTGTAAGTCCTTCGTACATCCAAAGATGTTTTGAAAAGGTCGGAGCGTGATAGTCAAAATAGTGTACATCTTCGGAATGCACACTTAACGGGGTCACAATATGGAAAAACTCATGTGATACCACGTCAATCATGGTTTGATTGAGCTGGGGCTCAGGCATGCCCTCGGGCAGTACAACTACAGTGGAGGTATGATGTTCCAGGGCACCAAAACCGGTAGGCGCCGTTTGGCCCTGTGGAGCCAGGTACAGATAGATATCGTACCGCTCAGTACTGTTCATATCCCCCAAATAAGATTTTTGAGCCTGCATCATATCAAAGATCGTGCCTTTGATTCGCTCGGCAGAATGGATCCCGTTGGGCGAATACACGCTAAGCACAATGGTAATCTCCCCAACCTGGAATTCTTCCACATCCAGATCACCATAAAACATAGGATTGTCCGTGACATCAAAATACCGGTCTGCCCGATAGTAATCGGTTACTGAGCTTGAATCGGGTGCATATTCCGATCTGGACAGGGGAAGAGCCGCTGTCTTTTTCATTTCAGCCGGGGCCGTTAATGCCAGCTCATAAGCCGCATCGTAATACCCTTCGAAATACCCTATAAAACCGTGCAGGTTCAATACAAAGTTTGTGGTTTCTATGTTGGTACCAGCCGGTGAAAAAGGAGTAGGTGTTTCTGTGCGTTCAATATCATAGGTATCATTTACATAGTAGACGATTTTATCAAGTACCGCAGCATTGGGAATGACCCAGGTATTCTCATCTTCTTGCAAA
>JBCBST010000027.1:0-31343 GCA_039819115.1 Bacteroidota bacterium | reverse complement strand
TACATTATTTAGACTGATTCTAAATAAACAACGAGTACCGTGCAAAACTCCATTGTCCTTTCAGAAAACAAAACGTACCAAGTCGTTCAATTTTGTACCTGTGGTCATATCGGAGTTAAAGCCAGCAACACCCTATTAAGTCTGGATAAAGACGCGTTCCAGGCATTTACTTCCTCCTTTTCTGCTATATCTTTTGATCATCATTCTATCACTTTTCCAGATGATATAAGCCGAATCATTATCCGTACCCCAAGCACATATGTTCAACTCTGTTTTGATGAAAAAGAATTTGAGGCGATGAGACAGCTTTTAAACGAAGCGTCCATCCTGATTCAAACACGTGCTATTCTTGACTTGAACAACGAGGAATAACGTCCTTTCCCGTACGTGTTATCAACCGCTTCTTGTCTCTTACGCTACTCGAGTTTCTACTTTTTTAATGGCTAATACCTGGCCTGGTAGCACTCGGTTTAACTGAGCCTCATTTTCAGTTTCAAGGTGTTGATAAACACCTTTCGTTCATTGTGCTGTCTTACCTTTTTTGAATCAACCAGATTCTGATCCAATCAGGCAGGACCGGATAACTGCCAGGTAAGATCGCAGTGTTACAGTGCGTCTCCATACACTTGGTATCTCTATTTTTAAATGATGTTTTGCATGCAAACAGCGATTAGAAAGATACCCGCTCTTTTTCCATATCCTATTGAGTGATAAAACCAGCGTTCAGAAATTGCGTGATAGGTACCCCGTTTCATATTTCGGATGCTTTCAAGTGAGATTATGATTAGTATTTTTACGTTAATTCTAGTCTAACTACGCTCATCGTCAACAAGTACATGCGAAGGCTTTGTTTATACATCTGGGTCGTTTTTTTCCTTTGTTCTGCGGGAAGTTCTGTTAACGCACAACTTAGCTGTCAATTAAACTACTATGATTTTAAAACACTCGGTGCGGGTAACCAGAACTGGGATATTGATACCGATAATGACCGTCGTGTATTTATCGCAAACAATCACGGTTTAGTCGTAATTGAGAACAGTCAATCCGAATTACACCAGTTGGGTGAGTTCAGCACGATCCGCTCCGTTTCCTATATCAATGATACCTTATATACCGGCTCATTCGAGGATTTTGGGTTTTGGCTCTCATCAGAGGAATCGGGGTTAACCTATACCTCTTTAGCTGCATCTTTGCCTGATCCGGACATGAATAACGATGAGATCTGGAAAATCATAGAACATGAAGGTGTTATCTACTTCCATAGTTTTGGATCCATTTATGGATATGATGGTACGGATGTATTTCGGGTGGATAAGCAAGGTTCCTTCATGTTTCTCCATAAAGCCGGAGATCGTGTTTTCACACAACAAATTCAGGGTAGTTTATATGAGTTAAGGGATCGAACACTTATTGAAATACGGGGTTCTGATTTTTTAAATGATGAAGAAGTTAAATCGGTGATAAAATGGGATTCCACAACCTACCTTATAGGTACTACATCCGGTATTTATGAGTTTGAAAACAACTCGTTTACAAAGTGGGATCCAACTGATTCAGCGTTTATTATCAACAATAACCTGAATACCATGATCAAAGCCGGTACCAAACTAATCATTGGTACCATTCTCAACGGACTTTACATATTTGACGAAGAATTTAACCTGCTCGATCAAATTAATACGGATAACCGATTATCTAACAATACCATACTTACACTGCAAGAAGATAAGTTTGGGAACGCATGGGTCGGATTAGATAAAGGGGTAACCTATATCGCCTTTGACTTACCTGTGCAATCCTACCAGCAAAAGAGCCTGGACATTGGCAGTGTGTATGCAGCAGCACTCTTCGAAAATGAGCTGTTTGTTGGTACCAACCAGGGCGTTTATCGTTTTAAGCCCGACAAATATGGTGTTTTTGGAGACCGAACCCTGATACCCGGAAGCCAGGGACAGGTCTGGTTTTTAAAGATATATGATGAAAAGCTGTACGCTGGTTTAAATGAAGGAACCTTTGTTATTAACGATAACTCCCTGGAACAGGTGAGTGGAGTTTTTGGTGGATATACCCTGAAAAAAGCGGAGGGAAAACATGAGGGGAAATTAATTCAAAGTACGTACAGCGATCTGCTGGTGTATACAAAGAACGATGATACCTGGCGGGAGTCTCATACGATCACCGGTTTTTCGGCTCCCATTCGTTTTTTAGAATTCGATCACCTTGGAAATCTGTGGCTGGGACATACCGTAAAAGGGTTATTTAAGGTTCAACCCAATATGCAGTTCACCACCATTGAAACGACCCGGAAAATTGGAGAAGCATCTGGTCTGCCCAGAATCACCAACCGATTGTTTAAACTGGACAACCGAATCATGACTTCTTACCGTGATTCTTTATTCCAGTGGGATACGATCAATGAACGGTTTGTGCTTTATTCCGAATTGGATCCGTTTTTCACAGAACGTGGTACCGTTAAACAGATTTTACCAGCTGGTGATCAACAGTACTGGGTGATAAAAAGTAATGAGCTCTTATTACTGGAAGTACATTTTAATACCACCCGGTTGATTCACCGGATCATTCCCGAGATGTTTGATTTCGACCTGGTTGAAAACTACGAGCATGTAGTCGCGCTTTCGGATTCACTACACCTGATTTGTCTGGATGATGGGTTTTCTATTCTTGATTTATCCTTGATAGACGAGGCCAACTATTCCTTACCCCAGGTGGATATCAATACGGTAGAATACCTTGCAGATAACACGGTAAAACCAACCGGGCGCTATCTCCCGGTAAAGAGTAATGAAATCAGTTATCGTACAAATACCATTTCGCTGAGCTGGTCTTCTTCTCAATCGGCTGGTATTCAGCCTTATTTTCAGTACAAACTGGAAGGATTAGATTCTGAATGGAGCAGCTGGATAACCGATACATCAAAAGAGTTCATCAGTCTTCCGTCGGGAGAATACCGGTTTGAAGTGCGTTCGATCGGAATGAATGGCACCGTTACTGAACCTGCCGTGTATTCATTCAGCATAAAAAAACCATGGTATTTAAGTACGGCTTCTTTTGTGCTGTACTTTTTTATGGGGAGCAGCATACTTGTAGTCATCCGGCTTTATCGAAGCAGGAAACGCTGGCTTGCTGTAAGTGAAGAGTTAGAAGTAAAACATAAGGCTATGCAGCTGGAACGTGAGCAGGCTGAAAAAGAAATCATCAAGCTCACCAATGAAAAATTACAGAATGAGGTAGAACATAAGTCGGCACAGCTCGCCTCAAACACCATGGCCATGATGCGGAAAAATAATCTGCTCACCACGATTAAGAACGAATTAGAAAAGCAGAAAGAAGAACTCGGAAGCAGATTCGCCGATCATCATTACAGGAAAATCAACAAGCTTATTGATCAGGGAATTGAAGATGAGCATGAATGGGAAGTATTTGAACAGTTGTATGATCAGGCTCATGGGGATTTCTTCAAGCGACTTAAAGGCTCCTATCCTCAACTTACACCCAGCGATTTGAGGTTATGCGCGTACCTGAGAATGAACTTATCCTCTAAGGAAATTGCCCCTCTGCTAAATATCTCTGTGCGCGGTGTGGAAGAAAGGCGTTATCGGTTAAGAAAACGCCTTAATCTGGATACCAATGTGAATCTGAATGAATTGATAATGACGTTCTAGGTCACTTCAGATTTACGAGTTCAAACTCGACCGATTGAACATCTTTTGAATTTCCACCCACATACACTACAAATTCACCTGTTTCTGAGCCGTACGTCATATCCTTCCGGTAAAATTCCAGGTCACTATTGGTAATAGTAAACAGGACTTCTTTGGATTCGCCTGGTTCCAGGTACACTTTTTCAAATCCTTTTAACTCCTTTACCGGCCGGGTAACAGAACCCACTTTATCCTGGATATAGAGCTGTACGATTTCTTCGCCGCCGTATTGGCCCGTGTTTCTAACCTCAATACGCACATCGATACGTTCGGATGTCGTCATTGTATTAGAACTCAAACTCAGGGCACCATAATCGAACGTGGTATAAGAAAGCCCATAGCCAAAAACATATAACGGTTCGTTGGGAGCATCGATGTATTTAGACGTGTATTTCTGATCCGGATTCATTGGACGTCCGGTATTTTTCATATCGTAATGGATGGGCACCTGCCCCAGATGAGCCGGAAACGTTACCGTTAGTTTACCACTTGGGTTATAGTCGCCAAACAGGATATCGGCCAGTGCATCACCCGTAGTGGTGCCCAGAAACCAGGCTTCAAGTAAAGCATCCATATTCTCATCCAGCGCGCCAATGGTGAGGGGACGACCATTCATGAGCACAGCTATCGTTGGTTTTCCCAGTTTCTCAACTTCTAACGCCAGTTCTTCTTGCACTCCGGGTAAACTAATGTCGACTTTTGAGGCCGCCTCACCACTCATCCAGTAATTCTCCCCAAGAGCAAGTATCACCGCGTCTGCATTTCTTGCAACACGAAGGGCTTCTCTGAATCCGCTTTTGTCATCACCGGTGGTTTCAGCACCTTTTGCATACACAAAGTTGACCTCGGGAAGTTTGTTTTTCATTCCTTCCAGCAAACTAACCGATTTTGACCAATCGCCGGCAGCCGACCAACTGCCAATCATATCTCTCTGGTTATCGGCCATAGGACCAATTACAGCAACGGTTCGAATATTCTTTGATAAGGGCAATGTCTGATCGTCATTCTTTAATAAAACAACAGACCGCTTAGCCATTTCTTTGGCTATTTCGAGATGCTCATCTTTCATCACCTCAGCTTCCTGCCGATCCGGATCACTATACCTGAACGGATCATCAAATAAGCCAAGCTGAAATTTTATTCTGAGCACATTTTTGGTTGCTTCGTCAATTAAGCGCTCGCTGATTCTCTGTTCCTCAACCAATTGGGCCAGGTTCTGCTGAAAAAACCCATCCTGCATACTCATATCAATCCCGGCTTTAATCGCCAGTTCACTGGCATGCGCCGGATCTTTTGCTATGCCATGATACAACAACTCCATAATTGCGGTGTAATCAGTAACCACGAAGCCATTAAATCCCCATTCTTCTCTTAAAATATCCTTAAACAAATAGTCATTGGCGGTTGCAGGTACTCCATTCAGGTCATTAAATGATGTCATGATAGAAACAGCGCCTGCATCTATTGCCGCTTTAAAAGGGGGAAGATATACCTCCCGCAATTCACGATCGCTCATATCCGTCGTATGGTAATCGCGACCCGCTTTGGCTGCACCATAAGCCGCAAAGTGTTTTACCGTGGCAGCCATGGTGTGCACATCCCGTAAATCATCCCCCTGGAAACCACGCACTTTAGCCGCACCAATCAGGGCACCGAGATAGGAGTCCTCCCCGCCTCCTTCAACAATTCTCCCCCACCGGGGCTCTCTCGAAATGTCTACCATAGGGGCAAAGGTCCAGTGTAATCCTTCAGCTGTTGCCTCCCGTGCTGCAATCCGGGCTGTTTGTTCCATCATGTCCAAATCCCATGATGAGGCTTCGGCAAGTGGCATAGGGAATATGGTACGATGTCCATGAATAACATCGTATCCAAACAAAAGGGGGATCCCTAATCGGGTTTCATTAACTGCCATTTCCTGGAGCTCCCGGGTATATGCTGCCCCATAAGCATTAAAAATGGCTCCTACTTCACCTGATCTGATATCCTCTTTATACTCCGATCGTAAAAATGCTCCCGTTTGATCCATGTCGCTGGTGTACAGCGTCAATTGACCTATTTTTTCTTCCAATGTCATTAAAGCAAGTACGGAGTCTACCTTGGCCTCAATTACTGGATCATACTCACGGTTATCTGTTGCTGTTGAACATGCCTGGATAAGCAACCCAACACATAAAATGCCCACGAATGGTACGTTCTTCATGAAAAAGTCTCCGGTTTCTATTTAAAAATTTGAGCTAATTTTCTGTTGTAAATCCTAAGGTCTGTAAAGCAGATTGCACTTCCGGCGCTGACATGAATAAGTTCCACAAAAGCCCGGTGCGGTAGTTTTCGATCATGATAATAATAGGCCCTTGATCAATCGCCAAATATGAATTAGCCCACCAACTCTCGGTAGGATTGAAGGCATCATAAAACCCATATTCACCCCACAGCTTATCCCCTAACACATAATAAAAGTGGCGTATGGCTTTCATGGATTCCTCCGGGGTATATGGGATGGAAGAAATGGCAGCGGTTGGTGTTATGGTTCCATTATCCCGGGTTGGTTCGTGTGCCAGGTAGCCAAACGGGTTGTCGCTAGCGGTTAATCCCCAACTGTCTGCGCTATAGCCAATATAGCCTCCGGGGTTTTCAATG
Organism: Bacteroidota bacterium; assembly: GCA_039819115.1. Taxonomy (GTDB): domain Bacteria; phylum Bacteroidota; class Rhodothermia; order Balneolales; family Balneolaceae; genus JBCBST01. The sequence continues at coordinate 24,984 of JBCBST010000027.1, read as the reverse complement.
TTATGCTGTCTGTTGATCAAACTGTGATTTCGGTTCTGTGTCCAGTAATTCGCATAGCTGTCGGATAGTCCCGAGGGATTAAGACCTAAAAACGAATAGTGCGCAAAAAACAGGGGGCCACCAAAATCGAAGCCCAACGGCAGCTCAATGCCATAAAACACTTTACCATTTCTGATGTTTCCGGATCTCGCCCAGCCATTATGATACACACTGGCATTTATCTTATAAGTAGAGGAAGATGCGGCCAGCACATAGACCATTAAGGCTTCGTTATATCCGCTAATCTGCATATTCATATCCCATCCGAAGTTGGGGGACCAATGCCAGTACAATACATCCTGATTATCCCGTTGAAACCACGTCCACTCAATTTCATCCAGCAGTGTGTTAATGGTTTGAACAAGTGCGGCTTCAGATTCGGCCTCTCCATCCAGGTATTGCCGAACCGTGATCAGTCCCTGGGCCATAAAAGCAGTTTCAACTAAATCGGCTCCATCGTCTTTCTCACTAAAAGGCTGGGCACGTCCGGTAGATCCATGCAACCAGTGCGACCAGACACCATGAAAACGATCGGCATCATTCGCAAGGAAGTTTATAATCCTTGTCAGGCGTGATACACCCTCTTCACGAGTGATGAAGCCACGTTCAATCCCGACTAAAATAGCCATTAACCCAAAACCGCTTCCGCCTATGGTTACCGTTTCGCCGGAAGTATTTCGCTCACGGGTAAGTCCGGACACGGGATGACCAAAATCCCAAAAATACCTAAAGGTTTGCTGTTGAATCCTGGTGAGCAGTTCAACATCAGAAATGGAAGGAAACTTCGGTTCCGGATTAAGCCCGGTTTGAAATGTGGCTTGGTAGGCATCAAAATCGAAACCATTTTGATCCGACAAACCACTGCTGATGAGTATGGTATAAAAGGTATAGTAATCCAGGTTTTCAGTATTGGTGAGGGTCACTATCGTCTGATCTGGAGATAGGCTAATCTCAAACGATACCTGAGGAACGACCGAAAAATGAGATTGGTAATTCGTGGGATCGAGTGGATGATCAAATTGAATGGAGACCGATGCCTGTTGGTAAGAAATATCCCGCACCCGTTCCTGGGGGGTGAGCATCTGCTCATTAACCGATGTTGAAATCACGTTCAACTGACCATTAGCGGTTTCCAGTTCATAATCGGCTCCAATATACTCGGCACCTTCTGATGAAATGAGCTGTGAAGATAACGTCAATGTATACGCATCCAGATACCCCAATACAGACTGAGGTTTGGCAATTACGGTTTGAGCAGCATCCTGGAATGTAAACTGCAGTGGGATGTTATCTTCTTCCCGGAACAGCTGAATGCCTTCCTGAACAGTTTTTGTATCCACAGGTGCAGTGAACTCCAATATAAACTCAGCATCGTTTATTATCGCTCTGTTCACTCTATCCGGACGAAGTGTTTGTTCGTTTGCTGATACTGTTAACAGCTGAAACACCCCTGGATCCGGTTCTGAGTCTGTGTTGTTACAAGCCGATATGACCATTAATAACACCGTGAGTAAGAACGTGTACTTGATACCGATGGTATTCGGGGGTATGATCATGTTGTAGCTGTCTCGTCGTTTTAAAAACCCGGAGTGACTACCAGCCACCCCGGGACTATGATCCGGATGAGGAATTCATCCGGTATGTTTTCATCTATAATTAACTATTGTTCAGAAGCATACATCAACTGGATTTCAGTAGCCGATAATACCTGATGGTAAATCTTGATGTCATCCAGCTGACCTTTGAAGTGATTCGCTGTTGGGATATCATAACCACCCCAGGGCTCAGCATCCCACATGGTTCCTGCTCGTGAGTGGATGAAGCCAAGTGCCAGCTCGTTGACAACATCGGGTGTCTGTCCGGCATATTTCAGACCAACTGTTGTTCTTTTTGCATCTTCATCCGGCCATAAATCAAAATCGAATGATTTCATACGCTCCCCGTTAAAGTACAGGGTTCCTGTTCTCTCCGTGGAGTCATACACATAGGTTACATGAGTCCAGGTATCTCTGAGATAGGCCTGCATTTGCTCTATAGTGACGCTTCTAGCAAAATCCCAACCTTGCCAGCCACCATTTGTATTATCGGTCGCTTCGCTTGGGAACCACATATCCTCTGCACCGGTGCTACCGTCTGCAAATTCGTACTGGAAAGCAAACTTAGAACCATCATAGCCGCCAAAGATTTCGTATTGGAAGCCAAAAAATGCTCCCAGCCCCATCACAAAATGACCGGCCGGGTTACCACCGGCATCAACATGCCCTTCAGAGTTTGTTTTTACCCAGAAACTGATGGTAAAATCATCGGTATTCATGAGTGCATCCCCATTGGGAATTTCAATGATACTGGTATTACCATTGAAGGTGGCCGCAAGTCCCGCTTCGGCATTTCTACTGGCTGTATAGGTAATATCTACTACAGCAGAAGCCAACGGGTCGTAGTCTCCTACCACATCGTCTGCTGCATTTTCAAATGTGAAATGTGCAACCATACCCGGAGGGCTGAACGTGCCTGCTGTGGTAAAGGTACGTGCAGTTTGCGTAAGTGGCTGATCATCGGTATTCAGTAATCCGGCTGAAATCTGGAATCGATATAAGGCTCCATTACCTAATGCAGTCGCCGGGGTTACGGTTAACACCGGTCCGTCTACACTCATGGTTAACTCGATGTTTTGATCGTTGTAGTCCTGAACTAAGGTAACGTTAGCCGAAGTAGCTGTAGTTGCCTTAATATCAGAGTTAAACGTAATCGTGATTTCCGGATTTACGGGTACATCTTCAGGAGAAACCGCCGCATTCAGGTCCTGATCGCCAATTGTCATAGTCTCTATGTTCAAATCGGTTGGACCATCGTCGTTATCGCAGGCTTGCACAACAAAGGCAAGCAATACAATAAGTAACAAGTTTCTAAACATTGTATCTCTGGTTTTCATCGTACTTTGATTAGTTGTTTTGGTTAGTGTGTTCATGTTCTTTGATCACCAATTAGGATTCTGTTCCAGTATTCCCTGAGACAAATCAATCTCAGTTTGAGGGATGGGCAACAATTCGTGCAGCCCGGCCTGAAAACCTAGAGGTCCCAGTACAGACGGTGCAGTATTGGTGCGCACCAAATCCCAAAAGCGATGCCCTTCCAGCGCTAATTCCACTCTGCGTTCGTTCAGAATGGCTGCTCTGAGTCCTGCTTTATCTGTGGTGGTAACATCAGGCAGGATAGCAGGATCACCGGCCCTTGCACGTGCGCGTACCTGATTCAGATATAAAAGGGCCGTGTTGGGTTGATCATTTTCATTGAGTGTTTCCGCAGCCAGTAGTAGCACGTCTGCGTAGCGGATCAATCTTCGATTATGGCCGAATTGTGTATCGGTAGACAATCCGGGAATCCACACTTTTCGATTGTAGCTTTCGATAGCGATGACCATTCCGTTCTCATCGGTTTCAACATCCGGTGTGGTACCGTCGCCCAGAATTGTAATTCCGTCAATTACATCGCCTAATTCTATAATTGTAGCTTGCTGGCGGGGATCGGCATTTTCAAAAGCGTTGCGTAAATCAATGCTGGGTTGATTGAAGCCCCATCCCCGGTTTGGAGTGCCTCTCACCCCCTGGGTATTTGCATATTGATTTCCCTGACCACCATCTGTGGCTACTGCACCAACTTCGAATACCGATTCAATACCATGTTCTCCATCAGGCCCATTTGCATCATAATAATCGGGTTCAAGACCATAATCGCCGGAGTTAATAACACTCAGCAGCAACGGTTCGGCAGAGGTAAAGTCATTTTGAAAAATGAACACTTTAGCCAGCAAAGCCTCGGCAGCGCCGGAAGTAGCGCGCCCCAGTTCGGAAGCCGTATACTCCCCTTTCGATGGTAGTGTAGCAATAGCAAACGCTAAATCCTCTTCAATAAGAATATATACGTCTGATGCCGTAGCTCTTGGAATCTGAATAGGCGGAGTTGTTGACGTCACAATAGGAACACCACCAAAAGCCCGGACTAAATCAAAATAATACAGGGCACGTAAAAACCTGGCCTCTCCCAAGTATCGATTCTTCAGACTCTCGTCCATTTCAATATCGGGAACGTGCTCTATCACTACATTTGTCCGGCGAATTCCCTCATAAAGAGCATCCCACCAGCGGTCGAGCCCGTCCTGGAATGGGGCATGGGTAAAATCATCATATGGTCCCACCGTATTCGCCGCATCGTTCGGATTACTCCCTTTTAGCGCATCGTCTGACATGATATCCAGAATTGGAAAACCACCGCTATGATACAGCCAGTTTCTCAAGGTAGAATACCCGGCGTTAGTCGCTTGCAGGGCATCACTTGCTGACGTTGGAAATGATTCCTGGGTAAGTTCGCCCTGTGGATTTACCGATAGAAAATCACTACAGCCGGCAAGTAGTAGCAGGTAAACAAATAAGAACTTCAGATATCGTTTTGCATTCATGACTTACCTCTAAAATGTTGCGTTTATGCCTACAGAAATGATGCGCGGTATCGGATATACCCCATTGTCGATTCCGCTGGATAGCACATCAAAACTGCCAATTTCGGGCGTATAGCCCGGATAACTGGTAACAGTGAATAAGTTATTTGCCTTGGCATACACCCGTAGCTGATCCATGCTTAACCGGTTCAGGATGTTATCCGGGAGTGAATACCCCAGTACTAAACTTCGAAGGCGAAGGAAGCTGCCATCGTGAATAAACCGATCGGACGGCAAATAGTTATACCCTCCGTATGATGGCCTGGGCTCCGAATTGCTTGTTCCCTCACCCGTCCACCGATCCCATACATGCTGCTCGAAATTGTACGGATCCGGCCTGACTACATTTTTGCCATTAAAGATTTCGTTTCCGATTTGCCCCTGAAAACCTATGGCTACGTCAAAGCCCTTGTAATCCAGGTCTACGGAAAAGCCAAAGACAAAATCAGGTATCGGAGAACCAATAAAGGTTCGGTCATTTCCATCGATAACTCCATCCCCGTTTACATCCTGGAAGCGGAGATCGCCTACACCAGCCTGGGAAAGATGCGGGTGGGCTTCCAGCTCGGCTTCGTTTTGGAAAATGCCATCTGTTTTATATCCGTAAAACGCTCCAATGGGCAACCCTACCCGCGAAAGGGTTACCGATTGTCCGTTGGCAAGAAATCCTCCGATCAGGGTGGAATCGATGCCTACGTTACCACCAATTGCCTGAACTTCGTTATGAATGGTGTTCCCTACTACATTAAACGAGTATCCCAGGTCTCCGGCACGATCTGCATAATCCACTGAGAATTCGAATCCGCGATTTAATACGGATGCCGCGTTATATCGAACTCTTTGACCCTGCCCGTTTCCCAAATGACCGGGAATAGCCAGCTGTACAAGTATGTCATCCGTTACCCGATTGTAGAAATCAAATTCGGCAGTCAGCTTATTATCAAGAAACCCAATTTCAAGACCAATATCGGTTTGAGTTGTGGTTTCCCACTGTAAATCCGGGTTTCCGGTCAGGCCAAATGTTGCAGCGACGAAGGCAGCATCCGGGTTTCCAAATACAGATTGTAACCCGGAGTTAACTCGCGAAAAACGGTCGATGTACGCAATGCGCTCATTTCCAATGATCCCCCAGCTCATTCTCACTTTCAAAAACTCGATCATCTCAGCCGCCTCCATAAAAGGCTCCTGGTCTATATTCCACCCAAAAGCCGCAGAAGGAAACGTACCCCACCGGTTATTCTCGGCAAATTTAGAAGAGCCATCCCGACGAAGGGTTAACGTGGTGGTATATTTGTTGTCGAACGAGTACACCACTCGTCCCAGAAACGACATCATGTTGTAGTATTGATTGGGATCCACCCCATTATTGATGCTATTTACCATATTGATATTGTTGGCTTCATCAATAATGTTGGCCGGTGTGATGTACCAGAAATCTTCTCCGTCCCGAATCAGATTTTGGCCGGCAAGTCCTAAAAACTCGGACCGGGTTTGCTGGAACGTGACCCCACCTACTGCATTAACCGTATGCTTTTCCTGAAATTCTTTGATGTAGTTAACGGTGTTTTCCCAAAGCCAGGTATAGTTAATGGCTTCACTTCTGGATAGGTCACTGAAGTCATTATTTTGTTGGGAAGCGGTTCCATCCGGGTTTAAAATGGTGAAGGCGGGGGTAAAATTCTCAGATCGATTGAGTGCCGCATCGGCGCCAAAGCTGGATTTTATGATCCAGGAGTCTTTGACAATTGCCTCTGCATACACATTTCCAACTACGCGTGTTCCACGATTAAATGAGTTGGAATTAGACAGATCAGCTAATGGATTACCTACATTAAATACCACGCCAAAGCTTCCATCATCATAAAATGGCTCTAGCACAGGTTGTGCCCGGTATGCCTGAAAAGTGACATTGGGAGCATTTCTTTGATTGAAGGGAGCAATGGTTATGTTATTACCAATTTTAAAATGCTGACTCAACTTGTACGTGTTGTTCAATTTCAGCGTGACCCTCTCAAAATTTGACCGCTCGATTATCCCTTCCTGCTGGAAATAACCAAGACTGATGTAATAATCGCCTTTATCGCTGCTCCCACTTACAGAGATTTGATGGTTTTGAATCGGTGCCACATCGAAAATCAAATTCTGCCAGTCGGTATTCGGCACGGCATCCACATTATTATAGGTCCCCGCGCGAATTTCGTTAGCTATAATGGCAAATTCCCGGCCATCCAGCAGGTCAATTTCACGTTCCAGTTGTTGAATTCCACTCTCAACCAGAACATTAACTCTTGGTTTATCTAACTGGCCGGAACCTGATCGTGTTTGTACTAAGATCACTCCGTTTGCACCCCGCGAACCGTAAATAGCCGTAGCTGAGGCATCCTTCAATACCTCAAAAGACTCAATATCGGCAGAGTTCAGGAAATTGATGTCGTCGAGGATAACACCGTCTACCACATAAATAGGCGCAGAATTACCAAACGTACCTACCCCCCTTATGCGTACCGCTGCACCAGCACCCGGAGCACCCGAGGTAGTGGTAATCTGCACACCCGCTACTTTACCCTGCAGGGCTTGTTCTGCATTTAAGCTGGTTATTTTGGTAATATCCTCCGACTTAACCCTGCTGATAGCTCCTGTCACATCCCGTTTACGAACGGTTCCGTATCCTACCACTACCACCTCATCCAGTAACCCGAGATCCTCTTCCAGCTCAACCCGTATAAATATTCTGTTCCCAATTTCCACTTCCCGGGTTGTATACCCGATGTATGAGAACACTAAAATCTCGTCACCGGGTTGTATGGTGAGTTCGAAGGAGCCGTCTGTACCTGTTGATGTACCCCGAAGCGTTCCTTTAATCTGGATATTAACACCAGGTAAGGTCTCTTGGGTATTCGCATCAACTACCACCCCGGTTATCCGGGTTTGAGCATGTACTACTCCGGAAGCTATCAGTAGAAATACCAGAACAAACAGGCTGAATAGCCCTTTATAATATGGTGTCCGGTTTGTGCCCGTATTGTACGTTGCGTGTTTATTCATCATTCCATCCTCAATTATCCTGCGCTATATTTTCCAACCAACCACCTTTAAAACCGGCCTTCTTTAATCCTTGTATCACGTATTTATTCTTTTTCATGATCTCCCAAATCAGTTCTGATTCGAGGTTTTCTAATTGTATGAGAATAGGTCCTTGGTCAATCCCGATATAATCCGGGTTGAACCAGCCTCCTTCTTCAAATGTGAGATTGAATGCATCCAGAAATCCGTACTCCGTGTATAATTTATCCCCGAACTGGTTTTTCATGGCGTATAAAGCCCCAAGCGTTTCTTCGGGTGCAAAAGGGATAGACCCTCCAGCTGCTGTTGGCACAATAGTTCCGTCGTCGTTTAAGTAATCGCTGGCCGCTCCTCTTGCGGTGTAGGTTCTGAACGAAATGGATTTACCGCCTATCGTTTTGGTGATATTTGCGGGTCCATCTGAAGCTGTCAACCCCCAGATGTGTTCGTCGTAGCCTTTAAACCCCTGCGGATTTGCGATACAATACGCCCTGTTGGATAAGGTTGCCCGGCGGGAGTTTTCAAAATAATCGAATCCTTTCCCGGCCATGTATTCATCAAATATTCCCCTGAAATCAATAAACATCTGCGAATACTGGTGCCCGAATAGCGGACCGAAATTCACATGTTCATACCCATAGAATTCGGACCAGGTATAGGTTTCGGTCCACACTTTCCATGAACGATCGGGTATAGGATGAGTGGGTGATCCCATGGCCAGAATCAACAGAATCATAGCTTCGTTATACCCAGTCCATTGTGCTTCGATGAATCCCTTTTCGGGATGCCATCCCATCGACATCGTTTCTTTGCCATCCATGGCCCAGTTCCAGTCAACCCGCAAGTACAAAGAATCAGCCAGTATTCTTATACGTTCTTCCACCTGATCGGGCGCATCAAAATAACTTTGTGCAGTAAGGATGCCGGCCATTAAGAGACCGGTATCAATGGTAGAAAGCTCAACTTGTTGGTACCGTGTGCCTGTACCATAATTCAAAAAATGATAAAAAAGACCTTTATACCCGGTGGTACCCGCTGGTTCAGGACCTTGTGGTGCGTTCCATAGCCACTCTAAGGTATTGAGTACCCTTTCTGCTCCATCTTCCCGAGAAATGTACCCGTTATGAACACCAATGATGTAGGATGGAATAGCGAAGCCGGTTGCGGCGATACTGGTAAAATTCCTACCCGGGTAACGGTCGTCAACCTGCCAGGTGGGCTCATCAACAATATCCCAAAAATAGGTAAACGTTCTGAGCTTCAACTCATTCTTAAACTCCAATGGAACTCCGTAGAAGTCTGACTGAGCGTGCAGATGCACATTGGCTGCAATACATAGAAAAGCAGTACCTGTGATAATACTTCTTAATCCTTGAAACCAGTTTCTGTTGTAGTCCATCATAACCGTATGTTGATTTAATGTGCTAAGCCGCAGATATGCTTGCGATCCTCCGATTTACCATCTTTTGTGCTGGTCTTCACTTCCACTCCAACCATATACGAATATTAAACACCCTTACTACTCAATCAAGCACAGCATCCCCAACTAAAATACTACATGCTCAAAAAAGCGCTTTTTTGGCACTACGTCATCACTACGTCACTTAGCAAAAAAACGGCGTTCTAAATCGCTAAAGGCATTTTTTGCCTACGTTCAGGTAGTTTAACCGTTAATGATTACAGGTTACCCTGTAATACCTCCTCCTATTCTCTATCTTCAAGCGAATTTTCGTAGCAGCCTTCAATGAAATAAAATCTCGTTTTTATGAATCGGGTTTTACCAGTGCTATTTCTCTGTCTTTGCTTTCTGGCTTGTTCTGAGACAGAAAAGGAGCCAATCCGTATCGCTTTTTTAGCCGATGTACACCTCACCAATATTTATGGAACATTAAGTGATTCTGAATTCCGGGGAATACCACATCCTTCAACGGGTGAACATATGCTCATACGAACGATGAGTGCGCAGCTACGATCTACCAGAATATTTAATGAAAACTATTTCGCGTTCATATCGGCATTAGACGATATCGCTGAACGTGGAATAAAAATAGTCGCTTTTCCCGGTGATTACACCGACGATGGTCAACCGATTAATATTCGTGGTTTAAAGGGGATTTTGGAAGAATATGAACAGAAGTACAACATACAATTTCTCATAACCACGGGAAATCATGATCCGGTGCGTCCATTTACACAAGATGCCGGAAAGCGGGATTTTTTGGGTGAGGGAGGTAAAAATCAACCCATATTCAGCACACCTGATGCCTACGTCATACATCCTGAAACCGATCATCCGGTCATCGTATCCGGAGATGTCTCAGAATTGGGGTACAAAGACATTATTACTGAACTGGGGCGCTTTGGATATACAGCCCAGAGAGAATATCTGTATTGGTCAACACCGTTCTCTGAGTATGAGCCAGCTACGTATTCGTATGAAAAAGGAGTACTCGCCTCAGCCCTTTCAAACCGTGTTTATGCAGTGAAAGATGGGGTTTTGATCCCGGATGCAACCTACCTGGTTGAACCTATCGAGGGCTTGTGGCTGGTTGCGATTGATGGAAACATCTACATACCCAAAGATGACAATGAAGTCGTAAGCAATCCGGCGAACTATAAAAGCCCCGGTTTGGGCTATAACAATTTCTCAGACAACAAAGCCTATTTTATGAATTGGCTAAAGGAGGTATCAGAACAAGCTGATGACTTAGGAAAAATAGTGATTGCATTCAGCCATTATCCAGCTGTCGATTTTAACGACGATGCTTCTCCCATCCTTAAGAACTTATTAGGAGAATCGAAATGGCAGCTTGAACGGGTACCGGCAGAACGAATTGCTAAGAGCTTTGCAGATGCCGGTATAAATCTTCATATAGCAGGTCACATGCACATAAACGATACGGGAATCAGAATCTATGATGACAAGAGTATCGTTAATATCCAAACCCCATCCCTGGCCGCTTATCGACCCGGTTATAAGATTCTGACTTTGCTTGAAGAAAACCGGGTATTGGTCGAAACCGTAACTATTGACTCGGTTCCTGGTTTTAATCAGTTATTTCCATTGTATGAAATGGAATATGATTTCTTACTTAAAACAAACGATAGTGCCCCGTGGAAACGGGATGTTCTTGAATCCAAAAACTATCATAATTTTATGCTCTGGCATTTAAAAGAAGTGGTGCGACTTAGATTTATTAACGACTGGCCGGAACAAATCAGAAATATACTTCTAACGGAATACATCCAGGATTTTACCAAATCCGGAAAACCAGCATTAAGTTCCGAAATCGCTCAAACCTCCGCTTATGAGATGCTGCTTGATATGTATAAAATCAGAAATGCAGATGTTCTGGCCTTTAAAGACATTCCTGATGAACGAATCGAAGCATATAAAAAACTCCATGATACCTGGAAAGGTGTAGAGCCTGTCACCCCACTTGAAATACAAATCAAACAGTTCTTCGAAGTACTGAACGCCTTTCTGAATGGAGAACCAGCAGATTCATTTATCATTGATTTTAGTACGGATGAACTAATACTAGCGCGATAGTTCCGTATTTAACTAACGTTAATCACTTCCTTCCGGCATGGTGTGTGACGCTTTACATAGCGTAACAACACAAAAAAAGCTCCCCTATCCTGCATTTCAGATACTCTGGTTAGCCCAGCAAGGAGATATCTGTGAATTTCTTCGCCAATTGATTTCTTACCCCTAACTCCTGTTCTATTCTTTCATTAAAATAATGTATACTTGGTATACCTAGTATAAGCTTAGGTTACACAACCTACGGTCTCAAAAAAGAAAACCAGTACTAAACTAACACAATCAATATGGCAAGATTCGATGATAAAACGGCCGTGATAACAGGAGGTGGCGGTGCATTAGGCGGGAGTATGGCAAAGCAGCTAATCAAGGAAGGCGCCCATGTTGTGCTGCTGGAACGAAGCCTGTCTTTGGCGGAAAAAAAGGCTAAGGAGATTGACCCTGAGGGCAAATCGACCCTGTGTATAGAAGCGGATGTGTTAAACACGGATTCCCTTAAGGAAGCTAAAACGGCCATTGTGGATCATTTCAAAACCGTAGACTTTCTCATTAATGCAGCCGGGGGAAATCAAAAAGGAGCAACTATAGATCCCGATGAGACCCTTTTTGATTTGTCCATGGATGCAATGAAGAGTGTAACCGATTTAAACCTGTTTGGTACCATCTATCCCAGTTTTGTATTCGGAGAAGAGTTTGCCCGCAAGAAGAAAGGTGTGATTTTGAATATCTCTTCCATGGCGGTAGACCGTGTGATTACCCGGGTTGTAGGTTATTCAGCATCAAAAGCAGCAATGGAGAACTTTACCCGATCAATGGCGGTGGAAATGGCGTTAAAGTTTGGGGAAGGCATTCGGGTTAATGCTATTGCACCCGGTTTTTTTATCGGCGAACAGAACCGGTTTTTACTACTTAATAAGGATGGATCGTATACCGATCGGGGCGAATCTATCATCCGGAATACTCCCATGAAACGGTTTGGTGAACAGGATGAGGTGGTAGGTGCCAGCCTGTTTCTTCTGAGTGATGAAGCAACCTTTATAACAGGAGCTGTTCTTCCTATCGATGGTGGATTCAGCGCATTTAGTGGAGTCTGAGCATGAATTTATTAGAATCCTGGAGATGGTACGGCCCAAACGACCCGGTTTCGCTATCTGATATAGAACAAACGGGTGCAATCGGTATTGTGCATGCTCTTCATCACGTTCCTGTTGGAGAAACCTGGAGCATGGATGAAATAAACGCCCGTAAAAAAAGCATCCAATGGGACGACGAAGAAAACAGGGATCGCAACTTGAAGTGGGTGGTTGTGGAGAGTTTAAACGTTCATGAATCCATTAAAAAAGGGACTCCGGATCGGGATGAATGGATCGATAAGTACAAGAAATCCCTTGAAAATCTGGCTGCGTGCGGTATACCCATTGTATGCTATAACTTTATGCCGGTATTGGATTGGACCCGAACCAGTCTTGATTTCCGTTATCATGACGGTTCAAAAGCCTTACGGTATGATGTGAATGCACTGGCTGCTTTTGAGCTATTCATTTTAAAACGTGAAGGGGCGTTTACCGAATACCCGGATGAGCTTGTACAAAAGGCAAAGGATTATTTTGATGGTCTTTCTGATGAGGAGCGAAATACCCTGGAGCATAATATCTTACAGGGTGTACCCGGAAGCGGCGACGTATTCACCCTCGAGCATTTTAAAGACCTGTTACTTGGGTACCGGGATGTTAATGAACAAACCTTAAGAGCTAACCTGGCCTACTTTTTAGAGCGGGTAATCCCCACCGCTGAACAATTGGGAATAAAGCTCTGCTGCCATCCTGATGACCCTCCCATTCCGTTGTTTGGACTTCCTCGAATTGTTTCCACAGAAGATGATCTCAGACGCTTGGTCAACACTCCGGCCAGTCCTTCGAATGGGATCACCTTTTGTACCGGCTCTCTTGGTCCAACGGAAGACAATGACGCGGTTCAAATCATAAAAAACTTAGGCAGCCATATCCACTTTATTCATCTCAGAAATATCAGACGGGAAAACGACGGGAGTTTTCATGAGTCGGACCATCTGGATGGAAGTGTGGATATGTATGGGGTGGTTAAGGCTCTCCTGGAGGAATCAAACCAAAGAGCGGAGTCCGGACGTGAGGATGTGATCATCCCCTTTAGACCGGATCATGGACACCAGATGCTGGATGATTTACACAAAAAGGTCACCTTTCATGGGTATTCTGCTATTGGAAGAATGCGGGGACTAGCAGAATTAAGAGGGTTAATACTGGGAATAAAAGGATCAACTTAGACTGAACCATATCCGGAAGGCTTTATTATTACAGATACCAGAATACCTGTATCTTATTGTTGTACAATGTAATAGGACAAGAAAAAAGGAAGAATCATGTCAGCTTCTCTTCATCCTACGTTAGAAAAAGAACGTATTCAGTCTTTAGACATCCTTCGGGGAATAGCCATTTTAGGTATTCTGATTATGAATATTCAGGGCTTTGCTATGCCAGGGGCGGCTTATCTCAACCCTACCGCATTCGGAGATTTAACGGGAGTTAATTATTGGGTTTGGATGATCAGTCATGTTTTTGCAGATCAGAAGTTCATGACCATCTTTTCCATTCTTTTTGGTGCTGGAGTGGTTTTAGTCACACAAAAAGCGGAACAACGGGAAGGAAAATCAGCAGGACTCCACTACAAACGTACCTTCTGGCTTCTGATCATTGGCCTACTTCATGCACACCTGATTTGGTACGGCGATATTCTGGTTGCTTATGCTTTATGTGCGTTTATAGTATTTCTATTCCGAAAACTAAGTGCCCGAAAGCTGTTCATTTTTGGATTAACATGGATTTCAGTCCATACCCTTATCTATCTCTTCTTTGGATATAGCCTTCAACTTATGCCGGCTGAAGCTCTTGAAGAATTAAGAACCAGCATATGGAACCCGGGTGTCGTAGCCACCAACGAAGAGATTAGTGCTGTTACTGGTTCCTTACCCGAACAGATCACGCATAACTCGGAAGCTGCTCTTACCATGCAAACCATGGTTTTTGCCACCGTCATGTTTTGGAGAGCCGGTGGATTGATGCTGGTGGGTATGGCCTTATATAAATGGGGAGTCCTATCCGCTTCCAGGAGCGCGGCATTCTATAAAAGAGGGATGATACTCGGTTTTCTCACTGGACTTCCCATAATCATATGGGGCGTTGTACAACACGCTGAAGCAGATTGGGCATTTGAATATTCTATGTTCGGAGGGTCACAATTCAATTACTATGGATCACTTGGGGTAAGCTTTGCTTACATCTGTGCCATTATGCTTTTTGCTAAATCGAGAGGGTTTCAGAAACTTAAAGAACGTTTTGCGGCCATTGGACAAATGGCATTGACTAACTATATCATGCAATCTGTGATTGGTGTATTCCTATTCTATGGTGTTGGTTTTGGCTTATTTGCTCAATTCGAACGATATGAACAAGTCTTTGTCGTTTTTGGAATTTGGGTACTCCAGTTTTTGTGGTCAAAACACTGGTTAACACGCTTTCGGTTTGGACCATTGGAATGGGTTTGGCGTTCTCTTACCTATTGGAAGTTTCAACCTATGAAGAAAAACGTGTCGTAGGTTAACGTCTTTCATTGCATGAAATGAAACCCCGTTTTCTTGAAAAACAGGGCTTGGATGGTCAGTGATTGCGCTAATAAGAATTCATTCTATCGGCGCTTTTTTATCGTTTCAATACAGGCTTATATCCTGGCAATATACATCCCAGTAGCCAACCATTATACATAGCAGTAAAAGGAGAATCATCAGAAATAAAAAAAAGCCTCCCATCAATAGATGGAAGGCTTTTAAGAAACTTACAGGTTCTGTCCTGTAGCCCGATTTATTTAGTGATCCATTCCTAAAACAGGAGGAGCTCCATTTGCTTTGAGTCGCTCTACCAATGCAGGTAGTACGTCATGCATAAGGGGCTTCATCACGTCATGGATGGATTCAAACTCTTCTTTACCAACTCGAAGCATATCTTTATGCATAGCCGTTGGACCATACGTTCCTCTGAGTCCGCTGTATGCGGTCTGAATTCGGTTCATTACCGTTTTCGGCATTACATCGCGTAATTCTCGTTGGGGCAGATTTCCACTCATTCTGGTATCCAGCTCATACAACTTCATCTCCGCATCGTGTAAATCTTTCATCAGTTCAGCATCCGGCGTGGTTGAACGGCTCAATGCCAGCTGCATAGCTTTTACCTGCTTGGTGGCTTCCTGTAGTTTGTTAGAAGCTTTTTGAACATAGTTAGAGAATTCCTGGAGTTCTTCCTGAAAGGCCAGTACTTCTGCATCTGATTTTCGTGGAAGCGCACCGTCTCTGAGTGGTTTTAGTTCAAATTCAACGGCTGAACCCAGTTTTGTGGATACGCCATCTACAATTTTAACCAGTTGAGCGGAGTAGGTACCGGGACGAGCCATACTGCCACGGCCGCCTCCTCTTCCACTTCGGTCCGGGTTGATAAGACCCTGAGAGGCCGTACTCATGTTCCAGCTTACCCGGTGAATACCTTTTGAAGTCTTGGCATTTACACGTTGCACAAATTCTCCCCTATCATCATAGATTTCGAGGTGGATCTGAGGGCCTTTTTCGCGCATTTCGGCTTCTAAAGCCTCCCAACCGGGAAACGGAATGTTTTCTTCCTTACCCAGAGCTTTCTCCCTTTTCTGACGTTCTTTTTTCAACGTCGTTAATCCCTCTTTCAGGTAGTAGGTGAAATTCACCCCATACTCGGGATTCGGAGCCGACCAGTAATCATCTCCCATATTACTCGTGGTACTACGAGGTACATACCAATCGCCATCTCTTGGGTCAAACAAATGAGCGTCCTGAGCCAGCAGATCTGCGTTCAATGTTCTTAGTGGTGTATAATCATCCAGAATGAAGAACCCACGGCCAAACGTGGCGCCCACTACATCGTTTTCCCGTCGCTGAATGGTGATATCACGAAACGCGATGGTCGGGATTCCTCCTTTCATTTTGATCCACTCGTTACCACCATCAACTGTGAAGTATACCCCAAACTCATGGGCCAGGAAGAACAGATTTCTATTTACATGATCCTGTACAAGGCGCCAGACCATCCCTTTATCGGGAAGGTTACCAGTCATCAGGCTCCAAGATTTTCCGTAGTCCGTGCTTTTAATCAGGTAGGGCTTAAAATCACCTTCTTTGTGATTATCGAGGGCAGCATAAACGGTAGCTTCATCAAAAAGATCGGCCCGTACATCATTTACAAAAGCGTTTTCCGGTACGCCTTTAATACTACCAACATCTACCCGGTTCCAATTTTCGCCTCCATCGGTTGTTGATTGCAGCAAACCGTCATCGGTTCCGGCGTACAGCACACTCGCATTAACGGGAGATTCGCCCAGGGAAGTAATGGAGCTGAATTCCGACATGGCATATAAATCCCACGCATGATCCCAACTTTGCGTACGTCCCATAATGGGCTCCGTAATACGGTCTTTGTCTTTGGTAAGATCGCCTGATATAGCAGTCCAGCTATCGCCACGGTCGGTGGATTTCCAGACCCGGTGTGAAGCAAAATAAATAGTGCTGGGTACATGCTGCGAAGGTAGTATCGGAGCATCCCAATTGAATCGCTCTTCTCCTTCATTAGCACCAGGCTGAGGTTGAATGAATACCGATTCGCCGGTAATACGATCCAGGCGGTTCAGATATCCTTGCTGGGATTCGGCATACCCGATATCCGGGTTTCCTGGTTCTACCGCAGATTGATGACCGTCTCCACCTAATACTCTGTTCCAGTGGGCATTTCGAATTCCTGTTCGTTCATCCGTTCTGGATGGTCCTCCATGGGAACCATTATCCTGGGTTCCACCAAACACGTTATAAAACGGCTCGGCATCATCAACAGCAACCTTATAATATTGAGTAACCGGAAGGTTCTTGATATATCTCCATGATTTCGTCCCATCTACTGTCTCATAAATACCACCATCCGTACCTAACAAAAGATAATTAGGTTCACCGGGGAGGAAGTTCAAAGAGTGAGAATCGGAGTGGGTAGATCTTGTATTGAGCTGGCTAAACGTCTTGCCATGATCGTAGGATACCTGCATGCGTACGTCAACCAGGTAAATGGTACCAAAATCGTGAGGAGATGCATACAACTCCTGGTAGTAATGAGGACCTGTTGCACCAGAAACGGTACTCGACATTTTTTTCCAGGAAGCCCCTTTATCCATGCTCGTATATAGCCCACCTTTACGGCGTACGGTTTCGACAGCAGCGTACACATAATCCGGGTTTTGAGGACTGATTGTTAAACCTATTTTTCCCTTTATCCCACCGGGTAGTCCTTTTTTCAACTCCTTCCAGGTTTTACCACCATCCAGGGACTTATGAATACCAGAACCAGGGCCACCGTCTAATAATGCGGCCACGGTACGGTGTCGCTGCCAGGTTGCTGCATACACTACATTTGGATCTCTGGGATCGACTACAATATCAGTTACCCCTACCCACTCATCATCACCCAGCGTTTTAGTCCAGGTTTTACCTCCGTCTTCCGTGAGATAGAAACCACGCTCTCCTCCTTTGTTCCACAAAGGTCCCTGAGCGGCAACCATAACTACATCAGAGTTGGAAGGATGAACAATTATTTTCCCGATATGCTCGGATTGTGGGAGCCCCATGTTTTTCCATGAACTACCACCATCTTCACTCAGGTAGACCCCATCACCGAAAGCCACGTGACGTCCACCTACATTTTCTCCGGTACCCACCCACACCCGGTTCGGGTTATTCGGGTCGATGGTAATACAACCAATAGAATACACCGATTGTCGGTCAAAAACAGGTTTCCAGGTTGTACCAGAGTTTTCTGTTTTCCAGACTCCACCAGAACCAACAGCAACATACCATACGTGCCGGTTGTCTGGATGGATAGCGATATCCGCAATTCGCCCTGAAGTAAATGCCGGGCCTATATTTCTGAATTTAAAGGACACATAACTCTGACTTGCAACAACAGACTTAGTGCCATCCGATTTCTTTGATCGTTGGGCTGTAGCTGGTTCTAAGACCAGTAACAGCATCGCGCCCACGAGGGCGAGGCGTTTTAAGAACATGATTTTTTGTTAGTTAGCTTAAGGTGTATAAAGGATCCAAGATGAAATAAAATCTCATCAATAGAAAATGGTTGTATACTCATGGAGCTCACTCCCATGAGCCGTACATCGCGTTAGGCAGAACAAGAATCTCAATGCCCTGACGTTTTAAAAATTCGTCCAGATCAACATTTTGTTGGGTGGTGCCAGCAAAATCTTTGATGTTATCTCCTACCTGCATCACAATGGTGAGCGGTCGGTTCCATGAGGCCTCCGCCTCCGGGTGGTTTTCCCAACAATAACCGGCTGTACCCTCAGAAACCTGCTGTCTACGAAGATCTTTATCATTGATCATATCATCTTCTCCAACAGCCCCTTTGTCTGCGGGCGACCGGCCCATAATGCAGGTATTATTCCGGTTGATGGGGAAGCCCAAGTTGAACAGGTTGTTCCAGGTATATGCATCCAGTGTCCGGTCCCGGTTCGTTATCAGTGCAATCTGCCCGCCTGCTTCGAGTACAGCAGAGACAAACGACCTCGAACCGGGCACCTCGGTTGCGTCTTCCTCCCGAACCCAATCAGCCCAGCTTTTGGAGCTGTACTCCAGTCCCAGCTGATCCCTTCTTTTGTTGTATCCACTGTTATCCAGCAGCGTTTCGTCAACATCCATAATTACTACCCACGGTTCGCTAAAATTTGAAAATTGCTCAACATTCTGTTCCGCCTGGTTGTACAGAAATGAAGTGATCAGATTGTACTCTGCACTGTTCTGGGTCCAACGAACAGCAGAACTTGTGGGGGAAAAATCACGAACATGCAAGTCTACACTTACCGGACAGTGATCACTCAGCATATCCTCTTCTTTCATCGTCTCTGGCGATAATCCAAAATAGTGTACTTCTTCGCTCCCCTCGATGTAGTATTTCTGGCTCACGGAATTTGCCACAATGTGGTCGATGGGATCCGGATACCTGGGATGGCAACCACGGGTGCCTTCCATACTACTTTTCAGGTCGATTAAAGCTCCATCCATGTCATTTAAGTCGCTCCAAAACCTATTGCCAGCCTTTGTGATACGATGGTTAAAATCACCGAGTATTACGAATGCTGCACCCTCCTTCTCTTTTTCTTCTATCCAGTTATCTAAAACCGGCACCTGCTGTTCAAAGGTGTTACAGGCATCACGATCTGATGCTGAGTAGTTGTCAACAAAACAGCCACTCTTAAGATGCACATTCATAAGGTATATGGGTTCAGGCACATTCACCAACTGTATGATGAGCCCGTATCGGAGCCCTGCCCGGTCAATGGCCAGTTCGTCAAAGTCTTCGACTGGTTTAAAGGCTACCCCTTTTCGGACAGCAAAGGCTACTTTTTGCTGGGTGGAAGGTCGCCCGCTTCCCCTGCATTCATAAACAGGGCTGTCAGGACGGCTGGAAACCACAATCTCCCACTCCTCTTCCGAAAAAACACGGGCAACGGCCTTAGCCGATTCCACCTCCTGCAGAGCTACTATGTCGGCCTCCATCGTTGAGGCAAAATCGCGCAACTGTATATAGTCTTCTTCATTCCTGGACACACACCCCTGCCCATTACCTTCTGCAAGATGCTCAATATTCCAGGTTACCAGTCTCAGAGACGTATTGGCTTCTACCACCTCCTGTGGTACCTGGGCTGTAGAAGAAAGTGTAAACCCGACGATTATAATGAACAGTCCGGTAAGTTTTTTATTCATGATGTGTACGTATCCAATTAGTTTTTGACGAAAGTACGTCGTAAAGAAACGAATCCAAATTAACGGGTTTAATTTTACGTCTGAACGACCAACCTGGTCGTATGTATAGCATAGCTGGATGGTATCCGTTCGTTTAGCTCTGGTGTATTCCTTCATAAAATGAGGTTAGCCTCTTCCATTAGTTGTGCATCAGATTATTTCATACAACGGTCGTTTCACGCTAAAACAGGTATTGTATTCGTTCCCCGGCATGACGGGCGCCAATAATATTCTTAGCTGCCGGACCTAGCTCTAACTCAGCTAATTCTCCGGTAACAATCAGGTTGGGATGCCATCGCAGAAAAGGATCAACGATAGGATATCCGCATCCGGCGCATCGAAGTTCCGGTTTCGAGCTTAGTTTTTGCATCAGTTCACTCTGAACAACCGGGTTAAAGCCGGTTCCCAGAAGAACCTGATCGCAAAGTAAAGACGAATCGTCGCTGAGATTGAGGCATATACTGTCTGAGCCAAAAAGCTCGGTGGCTGTTACCCTGCCCACCACATGTGAAGCATGTTCCTTGTTTAATATTTGCTTCAATTCCCAGTTTACATCAGGGGTGATGGTTCCGCGTTTCCGGGCGGAGTTAATCATAGAACGGCGCTCCTCAAAACCTTCGGCCTGTCTGAATTTATTCAGATACCTGGGCCCCATCCAGCCAGGTTCTATGTCGTATTGTTCAACGGCTAACTCATGAGGAGTGAGTAATGTAATCTTTCCGGCATGCGTCTCAGCAAGTTTAACAAAGGCCTGAACTGCTCCCATACCATTACCGATTACAATGGTATGGAAGCCCGGTTTAAAATCGTTGATTGAAAAACCGGAACTATAAATATGGTGCACCGGAAAAGCCTGCGCTGTCAATGCTGTTGCCCATTCGGGCACATTAAGTTGTTCTCCACTCCCGATAGCAAGGAGAACATGTTTTGCCCATATACGTTCGTTCTCAAGGTGAACCTGTACCCCTCGGTCCGAAAGTTCAATATCATCGATTTGAGCCTGAATCCAGTGCTCGCTTATGTTGTATTGACCAATTACATCTTCAGAATGGCTGTTAAAATGAAATAGAGAAGGTCGGTTATTAGGTTCCGTAAATGGCTTTACGGGAGATGAATGATACTTGCAGAACATTTGCAAGGCCAAAGGCTCGATGTCCAGATGGTGAACTCCTGGCGAGCGAAGAAACTTCATGCCACTATTTTCAGAACAATGCTTCCAATTATGAAGAGGCGCTGAATGAGGATCTGCAATTTTGATGTTAAGATCGCCTCTTTTCTGTTTTATGAGATGGAAGAGATACATACCCTGTATTCCTCCTCCTACAATCAACAAATCAAGAGGCGCTTCATCTCTGTTCATTATTCGTTCATCATAGTGTGATGATAACTGATCAACCAACTCTGAAAAGAATCAGAGTATTTCAATCGGATCACCCGTGTTCACTAACGCTTTAGTCAAAAACTGCTGTATCTGAGTCGGTTTTATGTTTGTGCCAATAAATACAATTTCATTGTAGGTAAAATCGGGATCATTGAAACGCCCGATGGCATCAAATTTGATAAACTTCCCGGCCTGGTTCCACAGAAACGCAGTATCTGTACCTTCTATGGTAACTACTCCTTTCGACCTGAGAATGTTAGAGGGAAACCCGCTCTGAAAGAGCTGCATCAAACGCTTCTCGTTAAAGCGACTTACTGTTTTAAACACATAGGTTCCGATTCCATATTCTTCCGATTCCGGGGCGTGCTCTTTTTCTAGCTCCTCCACCCATAAAGAAGTGTCTTCTGCAACCTCGATGTCAAAGATTCCAACATCCACAATCTCATCGATGGGTACCTTTCCAAACGTACTCTCGATGAGTTCAGCTCTCGGATTCATGACGTTCAGAAGTCCGGTAAGCTTTTTCAATTCATCCTGAGACGTTTCGTCAATTTTGTTGAGTACCAAAATGTCGGCCCCTTCCACTTGCTCTGCAAGAAGCTGGCTGTACCCCCGGTTGAAGTCATCATCAGGTATAAGAGACTGCCGCTCATACATTTCGAAGAATTGAGCACTATCAATGACGGTAATAATAGCATCCACAAATACCCGGTCCTGAATGTTGGGAAGCTCAGGATTTAGTTCCAACAGTTCAGGATGCACATAAAAAGCCTGGGCGATGGGTACGGGTTCGCCAATTCCTGTCGACTCGATTACAATAGCATCAACCTTATTCTCCCTTATGATTCTATCCACTCCTTCAATAAGATCGCCTCTTAATGTGCAGCAGATGCATCCATTCGATAGCTCGATCATCTCTTCTGTGGTATGTTCCACTAATTGGGCATCCACGTTTACTTCGCCGAACTCATTTACAATTACTGCGACTTTTTTTCCTTCTGAGTGGCTGAGAATATGGTTTAACAGCGTGGTTTTACCCGAACCTAAAAACCCGGTTAAAATGGTTATTGGAATTTTTTTAAGGGATTTCATAATAATAGAGGTGTTATTTGAGTCGTACTCTGCCCTTTGGATGAATAGCGCGAAGCACCATGTGAAAAACCGGGCAGGTTATTCTGATCATTTCATGTTAAGTGTTAAAGAAACCCCAGCAGGTCAGTACCAGGATTACAGCCTCTTATTCAAAGCCACGTTAAATCGTCTTTAAGGTTAAATGTGTTATTCTGAGTATATCTTTATTCATGGTTTACATTTGAAAACGGAGATGTTGTTTCCTGAATCCGGAAATAAGCAGCACCATCGAAATACCAAGTAAAGCCAGCATATTAATCCGGGTTACCTGTTGATCATACATGGCCGTGTATTCAAATGCGGGCAGTACCTCAAGGTCGTCAAATGTCAACATGCGGTTGTCGAATACCATGGGTATAAAATGGTCACGCCAGTTTTTTGTGTAATTCCTCACCCCGTTTTTAAAATGGTTGTACTGCTTTGAAGATGTACCCGCCAATTCTGTAAAGCTGGTCTGAAACAACACGGCAGGACTTAAAAAACGCCATGTGCTAATCCAGTTTTGCTGTTCCTGAACTTGCTCATCAAACTGTTGTACAAGAGGTGATAATGAATTTTCCATGATTTCCTGGCTTGCGAAAAATCCCTGCCAGTATGCAAAACGGTTTTCTCCTTCAGCACGAGCAAGCTCCGGGTGATTTCGTAGATACGCTGCCAGTACTTTATCCTGTTCTTTTCCCAGATCTTTCTTGGTCTGGCGGATTTCGTTTAATAGCGTTACCCTGGAGGGTGTGGGATACACGGTACTTGCTGTTTGATTTATTGCCGCAGGTATAATCAGAACCAACACAATCCATGTCATCAGAAGAATCACTGCATTTTTTGCAGAGGAAGTTCCAAATACATTCACCACAAACGACACGGCAAACCAGAAAAGCGTATATGCAAAGGTAAGTAAGGTCATCCCGGCTAAACGCATGCTAAACGGTATGTTGAGCAGGAATAAAGTCAACAAAAGCGCAAAACTCAGGATGATACACAACGATATTAAACGGGTTAGGTATCGTTGCAGCAGCCACATCTTTGGGTCGATAGGATTGGAAGCCAAGAGCTTTAGCCGTCCGGATTCAAGCTCCTGTGACTGAAGGTTATACGTAAATGCGATGATGACAAGAGGAATCAGGTAAGTGAGTACAAATGAAACATCAAAATTGCCGAACAGCAATTGTACCGGATTACTCATTTCCGTGAAAGTTAATGTAGCCAGGTCTTCCCGGGAGGATATTCTTACCTGATGGGTGTACAGATCACTTTGACCGACAGCAAGTGCACTAAGTGGATCGGTAGACATAAAGGCAAGCGAGCCGGTAGCAATGGACATATTCATGGGTGAAAGTCGGTACATATTATCGGGTTCTTCCCCGTTTTCTACCGCCCGGGCTACTCCATATACCCGATCAACCAGTACCTTTTGATCGGCTTTAGCCTTTATCAGCTCAGCCGACCTGGCCTCATACAACTTCGTACCGTTAAACCCGGCATACACGCAAAGCAACACAAACAGAACGGATAAGACCGGGAACCAATAACTTCGACTCAGTAAACGGAACTCGTGCCTGAAATTCTGAACTAACATATCACAACCGTTTTGATGCCAGGAATAACAAGCCAAAAGAACCGAACAGCCATAAAAAAAGAATGGACATGTTTGATTGATTAGACCGCACTGTTTCTGAGAACCCCAACGATGCAAATTGAAACTCCGGTATTTCCGATAGAAGGGATTCGTCGGCCTTGTATCCCCAATCACCCAGCTCGGAATTTTCTGCGAAGTTTGTATTAAGAATTCGCTGCATTTCAATACGGTGTTTCTCAGCAGCATCAGTAAAGTTCCAATGGGTGGAATAATCAGTATGCGCCAAAGACATCGACAGAAACCGTACCGGTAGAAAAGGAGAAAAAACGGCCAGTTTCTGGTACACTCCGGTCTGCTCTTTATACGTCGATTTGAGTTGTTCATAGTGTTTGAAATACACTCTGGCCTCATGCTCTTCCCCTTTCTGCATCCGATAAGCATCAAAATTGAACGGCAGGGCTTCGAGCGAACTCACCTGGTAGGTCTTCATGGTTTCTTCCGCCAGTTGCTTAGATGCCTTACTCCAGGGATCATGACCGTCAACCCCTTGTCGTTTATCTTCGGCTACGGCCGTTTGAAACTGCTGCCTGCTGGGGTATGGATACTTGGTATTTGTATAACTACTGGCAATTTTTGGAATAGCAAGACAACTCAGAATCCAGATTGCCAGCAGGCTTACCAGGGAAATACCAGAACTCTTACTTAACGCAGAAACAAAAAGAGTGATACTTGTAAAGATGGCGTAGTAGAGAACGTACACCAGGTTCATCGCTAAAATGAATTTCCAGTCAAATGATTGCTCTTGTGGATCCATCATTTGACTGGAAATTCATTTTAGCGATGA